>JASBVM010000007.1 GCA_029961055.1 Bacillota bacterium | reverse complement strand
GACCCCCGAGGAAGGGTACGTCACCGGCGCGCGGCCCTCCCGGAAATCGGGTCGCGCCGACCCGGGGGCGACTGAGACGACCGGACCCGGGCACGCCTGGCGGCTTCCCTGCCCGGGTCCGGATCCGGCGCGAGGGTCAGGCCGCCCGCGACGGGCGGCGGACCCCTGATCCGCTTCGCGCTACTTCCGTTTCCGCACGGCGATGCGGTCGTAGCCGTCCACCGTCTCGACGCCCAGAAACTCGTGCCCAGCCTTCCGGGCCCAGGCGGGGATGTCCTTGCGGGAGCCCTGGTCCGTGGAGAGGATGGCGATCACCTCTCCCACCTGCGCGGAACGGATGGCGCGCATCAGCTCCATCATCGGTCCCGGGCAGAAGCTCCCGCGGGCGTCGATCTCGCGGTCAACCGTATAGTCCGCCATCCCATGCTCCTCCTTCTGGTCAAGCCTGGCGGGGTCCGGCCCTTCGGGCCTCCTCCTGCCGCTCAGTCGCCCCCGGGTCGGCGCGACCCGATTCCACGACGGGATCAAGACCAGCCCGGCCCGCCCGGTCGCCCGGGCGGGCCGGCCGCTCTCCCCTGCTCAGCCGGCGCGCAGCACCGGCGCCATCCGGCGTGCGAGATGGAGCCCGGCGGTCAGCACGTCCTGGATCTCCGGCTCTCGCGCCGCCCGGACCAGCCGGAGCAGACCGCCCCGCTCCTGCGGCGAGGGCGGCTCGGCCACCCACTGGTCCAGCGCATCCAGGAAGGCCGGCAGTTTCCGGACCAGGGCGCTGTCACCCAGCCGGTCGAGCAGCTCCAGCCAGGGCAGAAGACGGCTCAGCAGGCCGGTGACGCTCTCCGACGTGAGGGCGTCGGCCATGGCCTTGACCAGGGTGAGCAACTCTTCCAGGCGGCGCATCCCGCCGTTGGCCTCCAGCTCCCGGAGCAGGCCGAGGAGCCGCTCCAGCGCAGGGCCGGTCTCCGACAGCTCCTCCACGAGCGAGGCCATGCCCGGCCGCGTGGCCACGTCCGCCAGCTCGCCCAGTTGCGTGCCGAGCCGGACCAGGCTCTGGACGCTCTCGGAGGTGAGCGATTCGCGGAGGGCGTTGACCAACGAGACCAGCTCTTCCTGACGCTCGGGCGAGAGCGACGGCACGCCCTGCGAGACGACGGTCGACATCCCGTCTTCCCCCCTTCTCCCGGGCTCTCAGACCCAGCCGCGGAGCGAGAGCCAGTACATCTCGTTGAAGGCCAGCTTGAACCAGTGGACCGTGGCGGTCGGGCGAACCGGCTGGGGCGGGTTCCGGTAGTTGAAGCTGACGTAGGTGGCGTCTTCCTTGCCGGTCTCGACGAAGCAGAAGACCTTGCCGTCGTAGAGGGAGCTGGGCGCCTCGCCGCGCAGCTCATGAGCGAGGTTCCGCGCCACCACCTCGGATTCGTAGTGCGCGGTCGAACCGGCCTTGGAGATGGGCAGGTCGGTGGCGTCGCCCAGGACGTAGATCCGGTCCTGCCCTTTCATCTTCAGCGTCTGCCGGTCCGTGGGGAGCCAGCCGTCCTTGTCGCCCAGGCCGGAGTCGCGGACCACCTGGGCGCCCCGGTGGGGAGGGACCACCACCAGGAGGTCGTACTCGACCTCCTCGCCCTCCATGGAGCGGACGCGCCGGTGGACCGGGTCGACTTCCTCGGCGTTGAAGAGCGTCTCCCCCCGGATCCTCCGCTCTTCGAAGGCGCCGGCGGCCCAGTTGGCCACAGGCTCCAGCGAGTGGAGCCGGCCGATGGGGTAGGTGTAGACGATCTCCGCCCGTTCCCGCTTGCCCGCCTTGCGGAGCCGGTCGTCCAGCATGAAGACGAACTCCAGCGGCGCCACCGGGCACTTGTGCGGGACGTTGACGTTGAGCACCACGCGGCCGCCGTCGAAATCGTCCAGCGCCTGGCGAAGACGCTGGGCTTCCGCCGGCAGGTAGAAGGTGTGGGCGCCCTCGCGCAGCCCCGGGATGGAGTCCAGATCGGGGTGCGAGCCGGTGGCGACGACCAGGAAGTCGTACTCCCAGCGCTTGCCGCTCCGGCCCAGGACCACGCGCTCGTCGGGCAGGATGCGCACGGCGGGGTCGGTTACCACCTGGATCCCGGGAACCACAACCCGCCGCAGCGGGCGCTGATAGTTCTCGGGTCTGGCCTCGCCGAAGGCCGTGTAGAGAAGACTGGGCTGGTAGAAATGGGTGTCGGTCTCGCTCAGCATCACGATCTCGACCTCGCCGTCATGAAGCTCCTGCTGCAGCAGTCGGGCCAAGCGGTTTGCCGCCATCACCCCGCCGACGCCCGCCCCCAGGAACAGCACGCGTCCTCTCATCCGGCTGACGTCTCCTCTCCCTTGAAAGAATGGATGGGCCGCGAAATCCCTTTTGGAGCCTGCCCGGGCAGCGGACTGGCCCGAGTTGTGATGAATGTATTATTACTTGTTGATTATCCCCTACTGTCCGCTGTATCGGGTCGATACCCTACCCTGTATCAGATCTAGACCCTATGTCAATGGGGCTTTGAAATCCCATTGCATCCTGGGTATCCGCAATTTTCCGGACAGTTTTCTGTTTCTATGTCGCCACCTGCCATGTGGAATGGGCCCAGGTCCTTCCCCGGCTCGGCTGGGTTCTCCGGCCGCCATCGGCGGTCCGGATGCTCCGGGGTCCTTCCTGGCCTTGGAAGGTGAGGCCGGGGCGGGTACGCGCCGGCTTCATGGCATAATGGGGGGCGCCCGGTCGCCCGCCGGTGGCCAGCCGCTGCGCGGTCCACCCATCTTGCGGTCGGAGAAGGGGTCGAGCATCGTCCATGTGCGGGATCGCGGGTTTCTGGGGCGCACCGGATCGGCCACGGCTCGAGGCGATGACGGACGTGCTCCGCCATCGCGGTCCCGACGACCACGGCTTCTTCGAGTCGCCCGCCGGCAGCCTGGGCTTCCGGCGGCTCTCCATCATCGACCTGGCCGGCGGTCACCAGCCCATGGGGAACGAGGACGGTCGGGTCCAGCTGGCCTACAACGGCGAGATCTACAACTTCCGCGAGCTCAGGGCGGAGCTCTCGGCCGCCGGGCACACCTTCCGCACCGCCTCCGACTCGGAGGTGATCGTTCACGCCTATGAGGAGTGGGGGGAGGACTGCTTCCCCCGCTTCAACGGGATGTGGGCGGTCGCCCTCCTCGACCTGCGCGGCCCGGCGCCGCGAATGGTGCTGGCGCGCGACCACTTCGGCATCAAGCCGCTCTACTGGACGCGGGCCGCCGGCCGGCTCCTCTTCGCCTCCGAGATCAAGTCGCTTCTTCAGAGCCCCGAGGTGGAGCGGCGGCCGGACGAGCAGCACGTCTACGAGTACCTCCTGTACGGCTACCACGAGCACGACGAGGGGACGTTCTTCGCCGGCATCCAGCGCGTGCCGGCGGCCTGCCGCGTCGTCGTCGACGCTGGCGGCATGCGGGTGGAGCGGTACTGGGAGCCGCGCCTGGGCGAGGATGCCGATCCCGATCCGCGCCGCTTCCTGGAGCTCTTCGAGCGCTCGGTGGAGCGCCGGCTGGTGGCCGACGTCCCGGTGGGCACCTGCCTCTCCGGCGGTCTCGACTCCAGCTCGGTGGTCTGCGTCGAAGACCGCCTGCTCCGGCGGGGCGCCCCGGACGCCGCCTCGCTGGGCGACCGCCTCAAGACCTTCTCCGCGCTGTTCGACGGCGACCCCATCGACGAACGGGCGTATGTCCAGACGGTCCTGGAGCACGTGCCGGCCGAGGGGTACGAGGTCCGTCCGCGCTCGGACCGCTTCGTCGAGGAGCTGGGCGAGCTGGTCTGGCACCAGGAGGAGCCGACGGTCAGCACCGGCCCCTACGCCCAGTGGTGTGTGATGCGGCTGGCGGCCGAGCACGTGCGCGTCACCCTGGACGGCCAGGGCGGGGACGAGCTCCTGGCCGGCTACGTCCCCTACCATTTCGTCTACCTGCGGCAGCTCTTGCGCCAGCGTCGCTGGGGAAGGCTGCTGCGGGAGGCGTGGGCGTCGCGGGACCTGCTGGCGCCGCTGGTCCGGCGGCGGCTGGCGCAGCGCCGCCGGAGCGTGCCGGTCCGGCGCCTCCTCCGGCCGGACTTCCTGGCGCGGGTGCGGCCGCCGCGCATCCGGCCGGCGCAGGACGACCTGAAGCGGCGGCTGCTGGAGGACCTGACGCTCTTCAGCCTCCCCTCGCTGCTGCGCTACGAGGACCGGAACTCCATGGCCCACTCCGTCGAGTCCCGGCTGCCCTTCCTCGACCAGGAGCTGGTGGAGTACATCCTGCGCCTGCCGCCCGAGGCGATCATCGACGGCGGCTGGAGCCGCGCCATCTTCCGGCGCGCGATGAAGGGCATCCTGCCCGAGCGGATCCGGCTGCGGCGCTGGAAGGTGGGCTTCACCACACCCGAGATGCGCTGGCTGAAGGCGCGCCGGGCCTCCATCCAGAGCCTCCTGCGCTCGCCGAGCTTCGCCGCGCGGCCGTGGTGGGACGGGCCGGCGGTGGCCGACGCCTTCGCCGCCGCCTGCGAGGGGAGGCTGGAGGACTCGTTCTTCTTCTGGCGGGCGATCAACCTGGAGCTCTGGATGCGGAGCTTCATCGATCCCGCCGAGCCGCCCGCCGGACCGGCCGACCCCTTCGCCCTCGGCGACCGGGTGGCCGCCCGGAGCCTGGAGCCGGCTGCGGCCAAGCAGGCCGAGGCGCTGATCGACGGCCATCCCGCCCACGCCGGCCGGCAGCTGCTGGCCCACTCGCCGGTGGACGGCGGGATCTGGGCGCGCCTCCCCCTGACCACCCGCCTGGTCCGTTCCGGGGACCGGCTGGAAGAGGTGCTGGCGGAGGCTCTGGAGGAGGCGGGCGCCGTGCCGGCGGGGGGCGACATCCTCGCCCTGAGCGAGAAAGTGGTCGCCATCAGCCAGGGGCGCTCCTTTCCGGTGGAAGAGGTGAAGACCTCCTGGCTGGCCGTCCAGCTCTCGCGCTTCGTGCGCCGGACCGCCTCCGGCATCGGCCTCGGAATCCCCGCCACCATGGAGCTGGCGCTCCGGACCGCGGGCGCGCCCCGCATCCTCCTGGCGGCTGCGGCGGGCGCCGTGGGCCGCCTCCTCGGCGTGCGCGGTCTCTTCTACCGGGTGGCGGGGCACCGCGTCTCCGCCATCGACGGGCCCACCGCCGGGACCATCCCGCCGTACAACGGCCACGCCAAGCTGCCCCCGGCGGAGCCGGGGCGCGTGGCCCAGCGCCTGGCCGACTGGCTGGGGGCGCGGTACGGCGCGCGGGTCGGCGTTGCCGTCGTCGACGCCAACGACATCGGTGTGGAGGTCCTGGGCACCAGCGCCGGCACCGACCCGGCGCTCGTCGCCTCGCTCTTCCGGGACAACCCCCTCGGCCAGGGGAGCGAGCAGACGCCGCTCGCCTGGCTCCGCCGGCTGGACCGGGCCCCCGCCGCCTCGCCGGCCTCCCCGGCCGCGGCGGCGGGCGGCGGGTCTCCGGGCTGACCGCCCGCCGCCGGAGGCCGCCGCCGTCCCGGGAATCCGTGCAGCGGCGGGAGCCGGCTAGCGGAGCGTCCAGCCGACCATGCCGCGCACGTAGTTCCGCTGCAGAAGGGTGTAGACCAGCACCGGCACCGCCATCACCAGGACGGAGGCGGCGCTCAGCACCCCCCAGTCCACCAGATACTGGCCGCGCATGAGCGGGATCCGCTGCGTCGCCAGCAGCTCCGACGGGTCGTAGATGGTGATCAGCGCGAAGAAGAAGTCGTTCCAGACCCAGGTGAACTGGAGCGCCGCCGCCGCGGCCAGTCCCGGCAGCGCCAGCGGCAGGACGAGGCGCCAGAAGATGGTCATCCGCGAGGCGCCGTCCAGCTGGGCCGCCTCCTCGAGCTCGGCGGGCAGCGTGGCGAAGTAGTTGTGCAGGAACATGACGATCCAGGGAAGGCCCCAGGCGGTGTGGACGGCCACCAGCCCCGCGAAGCTGTTGATCAGGTGGAGCTGGACCAGGAGCTTGAAGAGCGGGATGGCCACCATCTGCTGCGGGACGGCCAGCAGGAAGACCACCACCACGAAGAGCGGCGAGCGCGCCCGAGAGCGGGAGCGGAGGAGCCCGTAGCCCGCCATGGCGCCCAGCAGGACGGGCAGGACGGTGGCCGGGATGGCGACGGTGAGCGAGTTCCGGATGCCGGAGCTCAGCGGCACCGACGGGTGGTTCCAGGCGGCGGCGAAGTTCCGGAAGGAGAGCGTCAGCGGGTGGAGGCTCCACCACCCGTCGAGGAGCTCTTCCTGGGGGCGGAGGGCGCTCATCAGGATGCCGAGGAAGGGCACGATCCAGATCAGCCCGACGAGCCAGGCGACCACGTCCCGCGCCACGTCGCGCCACCGCCACCGGGCGCCCCCCGCCCGGCGGCGGTCCTCCCGATCCCCCACCGGCTACGCCCCCTCCCTGGAGCTCCGCACGAATCCGACCCCCACGGCCAGCGTGAGGAGGGAGAGCAGCGTCGCCACCGCGGCCGCCCGGTTCGGGTCCAGGGCGCGGAAGCCGTAGAAGTACATCTGCAGGGCGAGCACCAGGGTCGACCCGCCCGGGCCGCCCAGCGTGGCGGTGTAGACGAGGTCGAAGAGCTTCAGCTCCCAGAGGACGGTCATGGCCACGATCACCGTCGTCATCGGCCGCAGCCCCGGCACCGTGACGTGGAGGAACTGCTGCCAGGGGCTCGCGCCGTCCACCGCCGCGGCCTCGTAGTAGTCTCGCGGGATGGCCGTCAGGCCGGCGCTGTAGAGGAGCATGGCGAAGCCGGTCCAGAGCCAGACCGAGCCCAGGATCAGGGCGAAGAGCGCGGTCTGCGGGTAGTCCGTCCAGGTCCGCGCCCAGGCCGCCAGTCCCACCGCCCGCAGCACCCCGTTGACCACGCCGGCGTGCTCATCGAAGAGGAAGCGGACCAGGACTCCCCCCACGATCATGGGGATGACCATCCCCAGGAAGACCACCCCCTTGAGGAAGGCCGCCCCGTGGGCGCGCTGCAGCAGCACCGCCAGCAGGAGGCCCAGGATCACCGAGAGCGGCAGGTGGAGCACGATCCAGACCGCGTTGTGGAGGAGCGAGCCCCAGGGCGGGCTGTGGAAGGGGAAGCGGCCCAGATCGACCGTCTCCGGGTTCTGCAGGACGGAGACGAAGTTCTGCAGGCCGACGAAGCGACCGTGCGCGTCCACGAAGGCCAGGCCGATGGTCTGCACCGCCGGCCAGACGATGCCGACGGCGATCATCACCAGGGCCGGCACGGCGAAGAGCAGGGTGTCCGTCGCCCCGCGTGCATGCGGACGCGGGTGCCCCAGTGCCGCGGAGCTCCGCGCCACTCCCATCGCCTCCTCGCTGCAGGGCACCCGGCGGGCCGGCTCGGCCCGCACCGGGTGCCCGCTCGTCACCGCCCATCGGGACGGCCGCCCTCCCCGGGCCTCCCCGGGCCTTCCCGGGCGGGCGGCCCCCCAGGCGGCTCCTACTTTCCGCTGGTCGACTGCTGCTCACGCGCCTGCTCGAGGGTCCTCAGCACGCGGTCCAGAGAGCTCGGCTGGACCCAGAGCAGCTTCAGCTGGTCCCAGAAGAGACGCTGCCAGTCGCCGCCGATCGAGTCGTCCAGGTCCGGCAGGATCTCCATCCCCTTGATCTGCTCGGCCACCATGCGGTCGACCGCCGGCGCCTGGTCCAGCGGCACGTCGCGCCGCGGCGAGAGCTTTCCCCCGCCCTGCCGGACGCGGAGCGCCTGGCCCTCCCGGCTGATGAGGAAGGCGGCCAGCTTCTTGGCCTCGGCCACGTGCGCGCCGTACTTGGGCACGAAGAGGTAGTCGGTGGCGCCGACGATACCCTTGGCGCCGGGCAACGGGAAGAAGCCCAGGTCGTTGGGGTCTTTCACCATGCCCGTGATCCAGTTGCCCATGAAGTAGAGCGCGTACTGCCCGTTCCACCAGAGGTCGATGGCCTGGGTCCACTCGATGGGCGCGCTCGAGTATTGGAGGACCGGGATCAGGCGGCTCTGGAAGATGTCGCGGACCCGGGGGGCCGTCCACTTCACCCTGCCCGCGATCAGGTCCTTCTGCAGCTCCGGCCCGCCGAAGGTGATCAGGAAGTGCTCGGTCTCGTCGGTCAGCGGCCAACCTGTCCCGTCCCCGCTGACGATGGGCTTCCGGACGCCGGGGATCTTGGAGATCTTCTCGAGGAGCGCCAGGAACTCGTCCCAGGTCTTCGGCGGCTGGAGGCCGTTCTTCTCGAAGAACGACTTCCGGTACCAGAAGCCCGGCTTGACGTTCATGTCATAGGGCAGGGCGTAGACCCTCCCGTCGACCTCCGCCGCTGGCACCGTGAACTGGCTCGCCTGGGGCTGCCAGATGTCCGTCAGGTCCTCCGCGTACTGGTGGTTCTGCTTCACCCACCAGTCCCACATGAAGATCACGTCGCCGGGGGCCTGCTGAGCCTGGAACTGCGGCGGAAGGACGTTGGCGAGGTCCTCCGCCCGGTAGATGCGATAGGTGATCTTGATGCCGAGTTTCTTCTCCGCTTCCTTGAGCACAGGCATGAACTGGCTCTGCTCGGCGCCCGCCCAGCCCGCGATCACCGTCAGCTCCACCGGCGCCGAGGCGGCTCCGCCGCCCGCCTTTCCGCCGTTGGCGCCCGTCCCGGCACTCCCCCCGCCGCAGGCTCCCAGGAGAAGCGCCGCCGCCAGCAAGGAGGCGACGACGGGCAGCGCGCGCCCTCCGCGGGGGCGTCCCAGGGGAGAGCGCCGGTGCATGGTGCGCTGGTGCATGGTGGTCACCTCGCTTCCAGAAATCCTCTTGACGACGACCGGTTGCTTCGAGAGATGCAGGATGGAACCCTGCCCAGGGCGGCAAGTCATTTCCTGCCTGCGGCCGCCGTTGCGTGCGCCGCCGCCCGGACGGCGGACGGCCGCCGTCGGTCGCGCGGATCGCCGACGGACAGATCGACAGGCCCGCCCACCGCTCCGGGGGCGGAAGCCGGCAGGAGGCCCGGGCTCGACGGACCGGCGTCTCGCCGGACCGCCTCCGCCTCGGAGGCCGCCTCCCGCCCCGGCCTCCCGGCGAGGTCCGCCGGCAGGAAGACGTTGAACCAGACGTCCGCGTGGTCCAGCACCCGGAGGCGGAGGACGCGCAGGTGCAGGACCAGCCCCGCGTGCCGGAGGGAGAAGGCCAGCGTCGGCGCTCCGTCCGGCGCCGCCTCCACGGTCGCCCAGAGCCGGCGAAAGTCGGGCAGCCGGCGGAGCCGGCGGAGGAGGGCGGCCGCCTCCGGCTGCCGGATGCGAGCGCGGCTGTCCCGCTTGAACTGGGCGAGCGCCGCCCGAGCCAGCGTCTCCCAGCGGAGGAAGCGCCGCCGGTAACCGGCATCGAAGAGGAAGTCCAGGATGGAGAGCTCCCCCGGCACCACCCGCCCCGGATCCACCTCGAAGAGTTCCACGGCGCGCCGGTTCCAGCCGTGCAGCCGCCACAGGCTGTCATGGACATAGGCGGGCAGGCGGGTGGCCTGGGCGGCCGCGACGCTCATCGTCATCAGCTCGGCGAACCGCTCCGGCCCGGGCGAATCGGGAGAGGCGGCGCCCGCGGGCGGCAGCGGGCCGGCGCCCGCGCCATGCCCGGCCGCCGCGAAGAAGGCGCGTCGCTCTTCCCCCGCCAGCTGCAGGGCGTTGGCCAGCGCGTGGGTCGAACGGAGAGAGGGCCGCCGTCTGCGACCCGCCTCCAGCTGGGCGACGTACTGCCTCGAGCAGCCGGCCAGCCCGGCCAGCGCCGCCTGACTCATCCCCAGCCTGCTCCGGTGGCGGGCCAGGAGAAGGCCGAAGTCTTCCTCGGGCGAGAACAAGAGCCGACCCCCCTCGCCCGGGTCGACCGCACCCGGGCTCAGCCGCCGGTCAGCTCCACCCCCTGCCAGAGCGCGCGGACCGGCGGTTCCAGGCGGACCGCCGCCGCGGCCGGCTCCGCCACGAGGAGCAGGCGACACCCCCCCAGCCGGAAGGCCGGCCGGCCGGAGCCGCCCCCCTCCTCCCTCGCCTCCCGGCCCAGGAGCAGGGTGTAGGCCTCTTCCGCCACCTGCAGGTGGGGCACCGGCCAGCGGAGCTCGACCAGGGCCGGTCCCTCCCCTCCCCCGCCTGCCAGGAAGCCCAAGCCCTCCAGGAGGCGTCGCCGCTCCGCCTCGCTCCCCCGGTGCTGGATGAGGAAGGGCCGCGGCCCCGCCAGGGGCGGCCACCCGGTCACCTCCACCGTTCGCCAGCGGAGCACGGCCCCCTGCGGGCTCCGCCGCTCGCCCGGCCGGGGGTCGGCCGGCCTCAGGCCGGTCGCCCGGAGCCGCCCGACCTCCGCCTCCAGGTCGTCGCTCCCCAGGGCGAGGGTGGCCAGGCCGGGCCCGCGCCCGGCCAACCGCGCCCAGGCTTCGTCGACGAAGGCGGCGCCCGCCGCCGGGGGCTCCTCCGGCCAGCGTTCGAAGGCCAGAAGCTCCCAGTAGGCCAGATCCGGCCCGTACCGGAGGGCGTTCCGGGTGCCGTAGGCGGGGTGCCGTCCGCCCGGCACGAAGCGGAGCCCCAGCCGCCCCGCCTCCTCCGCCGCGCCCTCCAACTCCCGGACGGCATGGACCAGGTGGTCCAGGCGGATCATCGCAGCGCCCGCTCCATCTCGGCCCAGCGGACCATCGGGGCCAGGCAGCTCCGCCCGCGGCAGACGTAGGCGGTCGGCCTGCCGTCGCGGGCGCTCCGGCCCCGGGCCAGGGGGACGGGCTCTTCCGCCCCTTCCCGGGCCCGCTCCAGGAGCAGGTCGGGAAGGAAGAGCTCGCCCAGCCTCCGGAGCCACTCCTCCGCAACGCCGGCTGCGGCCGTACCCCCCTGGGCGGGGAGC
>JASBVM010000006.1 GCA_029961055.1 Bacillota bacterium | reverse complement strand
AGGCTTCGCAGCGGTCCGCCCGGCCGGCGTCAACGCCCCGGCGGAGGCGGACCCGCGTGCGTTCCGCCGGGCAAGACGAGGAGGGTCCCGATCCCGACCTGCTTCCGATGCGGCGGCCCGGGGCCGCCGGCGGCCGATCCCGCTCAGCCGGCCTCCCGCTGCCCGGCCTCCGGCGCCGGAGCGTCCGAGGCGGAGCCCTGCGGGGCCGGGAGCAGATCCAGCAGCTGGCGCAGGTCGTGGATGACCAGGCAGTCGTTCACTTCCTCCACGCCCAGGCGGTCGAAACGGTTGAGGAGGACGGCCTTCGCGCCCACGGAGCGGGCGCCCACCACGTCGTCGTAGTAGTTGTCGCCCACGTACAGGAAGCCGGCGCCGGCGACGCCGGCGTCGAGCAGGACCCTCCGGAAGAGCCGCGGATCCGGCTTCTCGATCCCCCACTCCGCCGAGATGTAGATGCGGCGGAAGTAGTGCGCCAGGCCCAGGCGCTCCACCAGGGCGCGCCCGTCCGGACCCCAGTTGGAGACCAGGACCAGTGGATAGCCGCGGCGACGGAGCTCCTCGAGCGTCGGGAGCGTCCAGGGGTAGAGCTCCCAGTCGATCCGCAGACCGGCCAGGTCGCGCAGCTGCTGCGTCATGTCGATGTGGAGCCCCAGCTCCTCGTTGACCATGCCCAGGTACCACGGCAGCCAGGTGCTCGGGTGCCGGCCCAGCACCCCCGGGAACTCCCGCATGAAGCGCTTGTCGACCAGGTGGAAGGCCCGCTCGACCTGCTCCCGGCTGGGGAGAGGCAGGTCGCGGGCGCGCAGGTAGGCGAGGTAAGCCGCTACCCGTCCCGGGTTGTCAATGAGCGTCCAGCCAAGGTCGAAGCCGATCAGGCAGGGTCCCTCTTCCCTCATCCGCTCCATCCCTGCGTCCGTCCCCCTCTGCCCCATGGTAGCCCGGGTGCAGGAGCCTTCCTTGTGCGTCGCGTTAAGATCCGCCGCCCGCCGAACCCCGCCGTGCCCTCCGCGCCGCGCCCGAAAGCGGAGGGCGGCGCGCCCGGCGTCGCCCTCCGCGCTGGGTCAGGCTTCCTCCGGAGCGCCGCTCAGCGCCGGCCCGTCGGCTCGCCCGTCGCCGGGTCCAGGAAGAGCGGCGCGTTGGAGGGGCCGTGGCTGAAGTCGAACATGTTCAGGATGCTGCCGGCCACCGCGTCCATCGACTGGTCGCCGATGCGCCCCAGCGACCAGTTGTCCTCGATGAAGCGGAGGATGGAGGCCTGGTCCGTCAGCGTGTGGTCGACGAAGTTCCGCTTCGCCCACGGCGAGATGACCAGGAAGGGCTGCCGCGGACCGTAGCCGCACCGGTCCAGGTAGGCGCCCGGCTTGGGCGTCCCGCAGTTCCCCGGACCCGCCAGCGCGTCCCAGGCGGGGTCGTTGGACGGGCTGACGATGGGCGGCACCACGTGGTCGTACCAGCCGTCCGAGTCGTCGTAGGCGATGATCACCGCCGTGCTCCGCCACTCGGGCAGCCGCTCCAGCCGGTTGATCGTGTCGACGAGGAACGCCTGCTCGTCCAGCGGATCCGAGTAGGCCGCGTGGCCGTCCTGGTAGGCGGGCGCCTTGAGGAAGCTGACCGCCGGCAGGTGCCCCGACTCGGCCGCCGCCCAGAAGTCGCTCAGGTCGTACTGGTGGTTGGCCTGGTCGGTGTAGCCGATCCGGGCCACCGAGCTCGGCGGCAGGTGGTGCGGGTTGGCGGTCGACTGGAAGTACTGGAACGGCTCGTGGTGCGGGATGTAGTCGGTCACCTGGGCGCCGGCGATGTTCTTGTGGGCCGAGCCGGTGATCGCCTTGCCGTCGGCGGTCCTCCCCGTCGGCCGGAAGCCGCCCTCGAACCAGCCCCAGGTGACGCCCTTGGCGTTGAGCAGGTCGCCGACGTTCTTGCCGGTCAGCGCCACCGTCGTCCCCTGGGAGGCGTCGTCGTAGGTGGGGTCGAGGTCGCTGAAGATGGTGCCGTTGGCCACCTTGCCGTAGACTTCCGCGGGCACCGTGCCGTGGGTGGTGCCGGCGATCAGGTTGAGCGCCCCCGGCGTCGAGGGCCCGAAGGTGGTGCTGAACGAGTTGTCGTTCATGGCGAAGTGCTGGGCGTAGTTCCAGAGCGCCGTCACCGTGTTGCCGTCGTAGTAGCCCATCACCAGGTTGGGGTCGCACTGGTCGTAGCGGGCTCCGGTCTCCTGCACGAACCGGTCCATCAGCCCGCCGTCCACGGCCTTCTGCTCGGCGGTATAGCCGTGGTTCATGTCGCAGGTGACGGCCTGCGAGCGGTCGAGGCGGAAGGGCTTGGCGGCGTTGGGGTTGGCCTGGAGGAGGGGGCCGTTGAGCCCGTTGACGTTGGGCGTGCCGGGCGCCGCCACGAAGGCCGGTTCGCCCTTCGGGTTCTGGGCGTACGGGTAGGTGGCGAAGTAGTGGTCGAAGGAGACGTTCTCCTGGAAGATGACCACCAGGTGCTTGATGGGCGTGGCCGTCCGGTAGGCGTCGGCGGGGTCCCTGCGCGCGCCGACCGCGGCCGGCACCCCCGCCGCCCACCCGCCGGCCAGGAGGGCGAGGCCCAGCCCGGCCCCCAGCCAGCGGCGCCACCACGGCTGCCCTCCCGTCCGCCGCAGCCGATGAGGAAGTCGCACAAGATCGCCTCCTTCGGACGGATCTCTTCCCTTACTTCCTTCGGCGGAAACATGCCGGACCCGTCCGGGGAGAGCGTAGCCGGAGCCCCCTCCGGCCCGGTTAGGGATGCGTTAGAGGCGCGTTAAGGATCGGCACCCCGGCAGCGAAGGCCCGGCGGCCTCCGCCGCCGGGCCTCGTCCACCGCTGCGAGCTGCCGCTGCCACCGCCTGGCGACCTGCCCGCGAGAGCCGCGGGCGGTCGCGGGGGTCAGCGCCCTCCTCCGGCCCCGGCGGTCGCCTGGCCGCGCCGCCCGAAGAGGATGGGCCAGAGCCAGCGGTCCACGCCCAGGGAGCCGGCGTTCAACCCGGCCAGGAGGATGAGGAGGGTGAGCGTGTACATCCACCCGTTGACGCTGGCGACGCCGGCCAGCATGTAGTTCAGGTTCATCAGGGCGCCGCCCGCGGCCGCGACGGGCGTCAGGAAGCCGAGGATCAGTGCGAGACCGACGAGGAACTCGGAGATGGAGATGAAGTAGGAGAACCAGACCTGCTGGTGGGTGTTGAGCAGGAACATGAGGAAGTCCCGGTACCACCAGTGCGCCGAGCCGGGGAGAGGCTTCCCGTCCGGACCGGTCAGCAGGCCTGCGCCCTTCATCCAGAAGCCGGCCATCGCCTTGCCGACCCCGGGGCCCCAGAAGCCTGGCTCCGCACCGGTGATCTTCTCCCAGCCCGCCTTCAGCCATTCCCAGCCCACGTAGACGCGGAGCAGCAGCCAGACCCAGGAGAAGGCCCGGTCCCAGAGGACCCTGCGCCACCAGGCTTGCGTCGTCCCTTCCATGTGGAGCGCCTCCTTCAAGGACTCTCTCGGCTCCAGACCGGACCGGTCCACGCCTCCGGTCCGGTGCCGACGGTCCGGTATAGCGCCCGGCCGGGCCGCCGGAATCCGGCGCCCGACCGACGGGCCAAGGTCGCTGGCTAGGTTCTCCACCCTACTCCGCCGACCGTGCCGCCCCCCTCCACCCCGCTCGCCGGCGCCGGCCCGGGCGCGGTAGACTGCGGGCATGGAGGCGGATGCGTTGGCAGATGGACTTCCCCGGGCGCAACCCCTGCCGCTCCCGGTGCCGCCGGCGCCGGTGCCGGAGGGGGAGCCGGTGACGGAGGTGCTGCACGGCGTTCCCGTCGCCGACCCGTACCGCGCCCTGGAGGCGGGCGAGGATCCGCGCGTCCGCAGCTGGAGCCGGGCCCAGACGGAACGGACCCGGGCGGTGCTGGACGCGATCCCCTGGCGGGGAGCGCTCCTCCGCCGGCTCGCGCACCTCTGGGAGGCCGGCAGCGTGGGGCAGCCCCGCCTGGCCGGGGGGCGGCTCTTCTTCCTCCGGCGCCGGCCGGGGGCGGAGCAGCCGGTGCTCGCGGTCCGCCCGGCCGACGGCGGCGCGGACGAGAGCGCGGAACGGCCGCTGGTCGACCCGAACGCGCTGGACGAGCGGGGGCTGGTCGCCCTGGACTGGTGGGTCCCGTCGCCGGACGGGCGCTTCGTCGCTTTCGGCCTCTCCCGCGGCGGCGACGAGTGGAGCACCCTGCGCGTGCTGGACGCGGACGGAGGCCGCTGGCTCGAGGAGGCGCTCCCCCGGGCGCGCTACGCCAGCGTCGCCTGGGAGCCGGACGGAAGCGGCTTCTTCTACACCCGCTACCCCGACCCCGCGGAGCTGCCGCCGGGGCAGCCGCACGACCATCCGCGCTGCTACTACCACCGCCTGGGCCGGCCGGCCGAGGCCGACCCGCTCGTCTTCGGGGCGGAGCTACCGCTGGAGGCGATGCTGGAGGCGGAGCTCTCCCCGTCGGGCCGCTTCCTTCTGATGACCGTCCGGATCGGATGGAGCCGGAGCGAGCTCTGGCTGGCCGACCGCGGCGCGCGGGAGCGGCGGACGGAGGGGCTCGACTTCCGGCCGCTGGTGCGGGAGCGGGCGGCGCTCTTCCTGGCCCGTTTCGTGCCGGAGGGCTGGGGCGGGCAGCAGGGCGAAGGGCTGCTGGTGCGGACCGATTGGCAGGCCCCCCGTTACCGCCTCCTCCGCGTCGCCGCGGCGGAGGCCATGGGCGGCCTCCCCGCGGAGGAGTGGCCCGTCCTCTTCCCGGAGCCGGAGGGCGCGACGCTGGCCGACTTCGCCCCCTCCCGGCAGGCGGTCGCGCTCCACCTCCTGCGCGACGCCGTCTCGCACCTGGCCCTGCTCGACCCGGACGGCCGCCGGCCGCGCGAGGTGGAGCTGCCCCCCCTCTCCACCGTCGACCTGCTGGACGGCGCGCCGGCGGCGCCCTCGGGCGTCGAACTGGTGGCGGTGGTCGAGTCTTTCCTCCGCCCGGCCGCCATCTACGCCGTCGATGCCGCGCGCGCTACGGCCCGGCGCTGGCTCGGCGTCCCGGAGCCGGTGGACCCCGGGGCCTTCGAGGCCCGGCAGGTGTTCTACCCGTCGAAGGACGGCACGCGCATCCCCCTCTTCGTCCTGGAGCGGCGCGGCCTCCCGCACGACGGCCAGCGCCCCACCGTGGTGACCGGCTACGGCGGCTTCGGCGTCAGCCGGACGCCCCAGTTCGTCCCGCAGGTGATCCCCTGGCTGGAAGCGGGGGGCGTCTGGGCGCTCGCCTGCCTGCGCGGCGGCGGCGAGTACGGCGAGGCCTGGCACCGGGCCGGCATGCTCGAGAGGAAGCAGAACGTCTTCGACGACTTCGCCGCCGCGGCGGAGGCCCTGATCCGCCAGGGGATCACGCGGCCGGAGCGTCTCGGCGCCTTCGGCCGCTCCAACGGCGGGCTTCTGACCGGTGCGGCGCTGACGCAGCGCCCCGATCTCTGGCGCGCCGTGGTCTCGGGGGTGCCGCTCCTGGACATGGTCCGCTACCATCGCTTCCTGATCGCGGCGCTCTGGATCCCCGAGTACGGCTCCGCCGACGACCCCGAGGCCTTCCGCTGGCTCTACGCCTACTCGCCCTACCACCACGTGGAGGAAGGGCGGACCTACCCGGCGGTCCTCCTCTACGCGGCCGAGTCGGACACCCGCGTCGACCCGCTCCACGCGCGCAAGATGGCGGCGCGGCTCCAGGCGGCCACCGGGCAGGCGGGCGGCGAGCGGGCCGAGCCGCTGGAGCGGCCGGTCCTCCTGCGCATCGAGCCGGAGGCCGGGCACGGCGTGGGGAAGCCGGTCCGGAAGGTGCTGGAGGAGGAGGCCGACCTCTGGAGCTTCCTCGGCTGGCAGCTGGGGCTCGACCTGGGCGTGGAGCAGGGCGAGGCGCCGGCCGCGGCGACCGGGAGCCCCCGCCCCGAGGAGGGAGATCGATGAGCGTGCGCGCGGCCTTCATCGGGCTGGGCATCATGGGACAGCCCATGGCGCTCCACCTGCTCGACCCGCAGGTGGCCCCCGGGGTGGAGCTGGTGGTCTACAACCGGACCCGCTCCCGGACCGAGCCACTCCGCGCCGCCGGCGCCCGCGTGGCCGAGAGCCCGCGGGAGGCGGCCGATGCGGCCGACGTGATCTTCACCATGGTGACCGACGACGCGGCGCTCCGCGCCGTCACCGGCGGCAGCGACGGCCTCCTGGCCGGGCTGCGGCCGGGCAGCCTGGTGGTCGACCACTCCACCGTCTCCCGGGCGGTCACCCTGGAGCTGGCGCGCGAGGCCGAGGCGCGCGGCGCCACCTGGTGCGACGCCCCCGTCACCGGCGGCGACGCGGGCGCCCGAGAGGGGACGCTCACCGTCATGGTGGGCGGCCCGGAGGAAGCCTACCTCCGGCTCCTCCCCCTGCTCCGGAAGACGGGCCGGCGCATCCTCCACGTCGGCGCCACGGGACAGGGCCAAGCGCTCAAGGCGATCTCCAACATGGTCTCCTGCCTGACCCTGATGGCCTCGGCGGAGGGGATCCAGCTCGGCCTCCGCGCCGGCCTCAGCCTGGAGGCGCTGGCCGAGGTGATGCAGCACGGCTCCGCCGCCAGTTACGAGCTGGACAAGGTGCTGGCCCGCTTCGGCCGGGAGGGCTACGAGCCCGGCTTCTCGGTGGCCAACCGGTTCAAGGACCTGGAGCTGGCGCTGGGCCTGGCGCGCGAGCTCGGCCAGCCGGTGCCGCTGGCGTCGGCGGCCGAGCCGCACTACCGGAGCTGGCGGGCGATGCACGGCGAGCTGGACGAGTCCAGCTACATCCTCGCCCTCGGGCCGGATCGGCCCAGGCCCGGGCCGGAACCGCAGGGTGGGGAGCCGGCGGCGGGCTGAGGGGGCCGCGAGGGAGGCGACCGCCCGGCGGGCCCGGCACTTCCTGTCACGGCACGAGCACCGCCCGCCCCACGACTCGCCCGGCGTTCAGGTCGTCGAGGACAGCCTGGGCCTCGCCGAGCGGGAACATCTGGCTGCGGATGGTCACCTTCCCCTGGCGGTTGAGCTCCATCAGCTCGACGAGGTCGTTGTAGGTCCCGACGAGGTTGCCGACGATGCTCAACTCGCGGTTGATCATGTCCAGCGTCGTCGGCGCCACCACGCCGCCGTAGCCGACGATGGAGTAGGTACCGCCCTTGCGCAGCATCTTCAAGGCTTTCTCGGGCGTGCCGTGCTCCCCCACGAAGTCGAGCACCACGTCGGCTCCGACGCCGTCCGTGTACGCGAGCACCTCCTTCACCCCGCCGTCCTCACCCGCCAGCACCCAGTGGTCTGCGCCGAGCTCCCGGGCGAAAGCGAGGCGCTCCTCCCGCGCATCGACCGCCACCACCCGGGCCGTGGTCATCGCCTTGAGCAGCTGGACGGCGAAGTGTCCGAGGCCGCCGACCCCGATCACGACCGCCACGCTTCCCGGAAACGACCGCGGGGCGATCTTCTTGACCGCGTGGTAGGCGGTGATGCCCGCGTCGGCGAAAGGCGCGAGCGGTGCCGGATCGGTGCCCGGTGCCAGCTTGACCACGGAGCGGGCACTGGTCTTGAGGTACTCGGCATAACCGCCGTCGGTGCCGTCCAGACCGGGGAACTTCGAGTTGACGCAGTGCATGTCGTTGCCGGAGCGACACGCCAGGCAGAAACCGCAGCTCATCAGCGGGTGCAGAATGACCGGGTCGCCCCTCTGGAGACCGACGACCGCCGAGCCCACTTCCTCGACGTATCCGGCGTTCTCGTGGCCGATGGTGTACGGCAGTTCGGGATCGCCGAGCGCCTCGCGCCAGATGCCCTCGATGATATGCAGGTCGGTGCGGCAGACGCCGGCGCCGGCGATCTTGACGATCACATCGAACGGGCCTTCGATCTTCGGTTCGGGCACGTCGACCAGACGGACCGGTTCGTGGTAGCCGAATATTCTGACAGCTCTCACACCGACTCCCTCCTCATGGGATCCTGGTTTCGACACACCGTCGACCGCCCCTCGGTCACCTCACGTCCCGCTCGCACCGCTGCTGTCCAAAGGAGCTGCGGCAGGGCCGTATCGGGTCCGGAGGAGACTCGTGCACCAGGCCGCATTGAGGGAAGCCGATGTCTCCAGCACGCGCGCCCACGCGCGGCCGCCATCCAAGCCTGCCTCCGGCCGAGCGGGCTCGAGCCCCGCCCCCCGCTCCCACGGCTCGCCCGCCGGCGTGCAGAAGAGCGGCTGGGACGGCTCCGTCGGAAGCCCCAACGGAACGCGCAGCTCAAGGCAGCGCACCAGCTCGGAGTGCACGTGCTCCAAGGCGCGCCGGACCTCCGGGCGGTCGATGTCCGATAGACGCATCGCGGCGACTTCCTTCTCGGTGAAACCGGCCTCCGAAAGTGCCTGCAGGAGCGCGCCCTGCCGCCGTACGAACGCTTTGCGCAGGAATCGCACCCGCAGCTGCTCCAGCGATCCTTCCGTTTCGTCCGGAAAGGCCGCCTCGAAGCTCCGCCCGGTCGCGATGGCACGGTTGATCTCGTCGGCGAAGGCGTGATCCACCAGCTCGACCTCCACCCGCGCCACCCCGGGAACCGCGCGGGCGGCGGCCAGCAGATCAGAGGCCATCAAGAAGGCAAAATTCGGCGCGCACCAGAAGGTAGGAAGCCGGAAGCTCACTCGCACGCTGCCCCCGTCCACCGCGACACCGTCGATGAAGCCGAGCTTGACAAGGGGTTCGTCGAGCTCCGGGTCCCGCACCCTTGCCAGCGCCTCTTCGACCAGCTGCAGGCTGGGTCCGGATGGAGCCATGGCCTACGATCCCCCGGCCGCGGAGGACCGGCCGAGCGAGTCGCCCGCCAGCGCGTTCCGTTTCGCCGCGATATCGATATCGTAAAGCCGAGCCGCGTTCTCGCCCAGAATCTTTTTCTTCGTCGCCAGATCGAGGACGGCACCCGTTTCCCGGGCGATATCCTCGGGCATCTGGAAGTCCATGAATTTGTCGATCATCCACCTCGGCTCCCATATGGCATAGTCCGAACCGAAGATCAGCCGGTCGGGACCGAGCCAAAAGAGCAGCTCAGCGATCACCTTGGCAAAGTAGCGTGGGCGGGCGTGCACAAACGGCATGACGACCGCCAATCCTCCGTAGACGTTGGGCTCTTGAACTCCGATCCAGCAGAAATCCTCTATCCGCGGCAACCCCACGTGCTCGACGATGAAGCGGAGGCCTGGAAAGTCCGTCGCCACATGGTCGACGTCGGACACGTCGAAGGCGTCCCGGTCGAGCGGCCAGATCGTGGGGCCCTTGTGGATGTGGATATTGAGGATGTCGAGCTCCTGGCATTTCTCCAGGTATCGATAGACCCACGGGTCGGTCATCCTGTAACCGCGCGAGTTTCCGCGCCACTCCGCCGTGTAGAGCTTGACACCCCGGATGCCGTACCGCTCCTTCATCGCCTCGAGCGCCTCCAATCCCGCCTCACCGTCGCGCGGGTCAAAGGCACCATTCAGGATGAAGCGCTCCGGGTGAAGGTCCTTCACGATGGCGTCACGGTCGACGGTGTTGAAGCCGTGGACGAAGAAATCGCCGAGGTAGGTGGGTTGCAGGATGGCGACGTCGTCGTAACCGTCGACGAAGAGGTCGTGGATCATGGTTTCAGCGTCGTATTTGAGAAACTTCTCGTATGGCCAGACCCGATCAGCCGGGCTCAGGTTCCTCTGGTAGTCGTAAAAGCAGTCAATGAAGCCCTTGCCATATTTGTTCGCCTGGTTGGCAGGGCTTGCGTCCCAGAAGTGGACGTGCCCGTCGACGACGAAAACCTCCTCGCCGTCTGCGGAGCGGTACATGGCTCTTCACCCCTTCCCGGCTTGCGTCGTTCGGTTTGCGGTGATCGTTTTCAACATGCGCGCAATGCCTTCCTCCCGGTCGACCCGCGCGGGCGGGAATCGGCCGGTGCTTGGAAGGTACGCGGAACGCCTTCTTTCGGCATCCACGCTCCAGACAGGCGAGCCGAATGACGAATGCTGACGCTTCCCGGTTCGCCGCTCATACAGGACTCCTGAGGAAAGGAGACCCGATAGCCGAACCACATGCGGAGGACGCCGGCTCCGGGAGGAGATGAAAAGCACCCCGAGCTTTGTCGGCCTGCGGCGTCCTCGAGAGTCGATCGCCGTCGCGGAGTTCGACGGAAGGCGCCATGGTGCCACCCGGGGGCAGTCCCTTCGGGCCCGGCCCGCCCTGCCCCCCATCGCACCGGGCGGCCAGGGGCCGCCACCGGCTCCCGGGGCGGGTGATACCTGTTCGGGCGAGGGGGATCCGCCCCAAGCGGGATGGCCACCTTTCCGCGGCAGCAGGACCGACGGGGGGAGGCGGCGGCCTGCGAACCGGCGGTATCCAGGGAGCGGAGGTGAGGTCCCGTCTCGCCTGGCCAGATCACCCAGGTAGTCCAGGATGTGATCATGGGAGCGGGTGAGCAGTTCTTGGAGGGGAAGCTGGCGGCGCCGCTGCCGGTCTTGTGGCTGCTGGTGCTGGCGCTCCAGCTGGCGCGGCCCTACATGCTCGAGATGCTGCAGAAGTTCTCGCTCCGCATGGCGGCCGACCTCTGGTGGGTCTTGTACGTCC
>JASBVM010000005.1 GCA_029961055.1 Bacillota bacterium | reverse complement strand
GACGACGACCTGCGGGCCTACCGCTGGGTGAGCGGCCTGGTCCTGGCCGGCGCGGTCCTCTTCTTCTTCGTGCCGCAGGCGCTGGGCGTGGAAGGCAGCGACCAGGCATACCTCGCGCCGGTCAACGGCTGGCTCGTCACCAGCAGCAACGCCGGCTTGGCGCTGGCGCTGCTCTACGTCTCCTACGTCGGGCTGGCGCTGGTGGCCGGCTACCTCTTTCACCCACGTCCTCCGGTCGGTCGTCCGACCCGCCGTCGCCCGCCAGGAGAACCGAGGTGCCACCGCGGCCCGGTGAGGGGCGCGGGAAGTGTGGCCCTCGCTGCCCCGGGGTGCGACCCTTCACCCGGAGGCCGGGCCGGCCGCCACGCCGGCTCCGCCTCCCTTCGCACAAGGATCAGACAAGACCGCGCCGCGTCGCCTCCGCCGCCAGCTCGGCGCGGTTCAACTCAACAACCTGGAATTCTTGAGCATGGTAGGAAGGTCAGCGACCTGCGATTCCTGCTCCGTCGGTCGCGACCAGATCCAGCTGGCGCCGCGCCTCCGGGATCGGCGGAGTCAAGAGGGACCTGTCCCGGGTGATCACCGGTGTCGTCGATCGCGCTGCTGCTCCGCGGCGAAAGCCTGAAGCTGCGCTCGAGCCCGCAGATCGAACGGCTCTATCGGCGGGACATCGGCCTCCGGCGGGTCACGGCCCACCCGGCACGCGATGATGGCACCGGCGCGCTTTCGGAACCAGCACCGCGGCCACGGTCCGCTCTCCAGGCCGTCCCGGCGGAGGGTCCCCAACGGATCCCCGCCATTTCCTTCCAGACCTTCACGCCAGCCCGGGGTCCGCCCTTTCCGGCATGCCGCCCTGCTGCACCAGACAGCTCAGCAGCTGCTTGGCCCGCTCCCGGGCCAGGCTGGCGTGGAGGAGATGCCCGTCGTAGCGGCCGAGCCCCAGCCCCGCGCCGCCGGTGCGGAGGATGACCAGCCCGCGTTCCAGCGGCACCTCCCGGGGCCGGGTGACGCCGGAAGCCTCGGGCGAGAGGCCCCGTCCCTCCAGCAGCTCGCGCAACCGCTCCCGGTCCAGCTCCGCCCACTGGCGGCTCGCCAGCCCCCCGAGCCGGTGCAGGGCGAAACCCGACGGCCACCAGTGGCGCCCGGTCCAGCGGGCGAGCGGCAGCCCCGCCGTCCACCGCTCCGGCCAGGCGGGGAGCTGCGGCGACGAGGAGAGCCAGGTCCGCACCCCCCGGCGGTAGACGTGCAGCCCCCGCAGGGCCGCGACCGGGATGCCGAAGCGCTCCTCCAGCCACTCCCCGATCTCGGCCGCGGCGGCCTCGTCCGGTCTCTCCTCCGGAAGCGCCCGGTCCGGCCCACCGTCTGGGGAGCTCCCTCCGCCGCTCCAGGGGAGGCTGCCCAGCCGGCGCAACCGGGCGAGGAACATGCCGCCCGAGTCCAGGTGGTGCGGGTAGAGCCGGCGCGCCCGGCGAACCTGCGGGAGGAAGTCGACCCCTTCCCAGCTCCCCGCTCCCTCTACGCCCGGCAGACCGGCCGGTAGCTCCTCCGCCTCCACCGCCCCCCGGGCGGCCCGGAGCACCGCGTCCAGCACCGCCTCGTCCTCCTCGGGCGCGAAGGTGCAGGTCGAATAGACGACGACGCCACCCGGCCGCACCAGCTCCAGCGCCCGGCGCAGGAGCGCCTCCTGGAGCGAGGCCAGGTGCTGGCGCCGCCCGGGGCGGACCGGCTTCCGGGCCTGGCTGTCGCGCCGCAGGTTCCCCTCGCCCGAGCAGGGCGCGTCGACCAGCACCCGGTCAAAGGCGAGGCCGCCGGGGAAGCGACGCCCGTCGGTGACCGTCGTCACCACCGAGGTGACGCCCATCCGGCCGAGGTTGGCCAGGAGCCAGCCCGCCCGGGCGGGATCGGCCTCGTTGGCCACCACCAGGCCCGCCGGCCCCACCCGCTCCGCGATCTGCGTCGTCTTCCCGCCCGGAGCGGCGCTCAGGTCGAGGATCCGCTCGCCGGGCTGCGGGTCGAGGGCGACCACGGGGAGGGCCGCGGCCGCTTCCTGGAGGTAGAAGAGGCCGAGCCAGTGCTCGAAGGTGGAGCCGGGCGGGCAGGGTCCGGACTCCACCCGCATCACCTCCGGCGCCCACGGGTAGGGACGGAGGCGGAAGCCACGCGCCTCCAGGCGGGCGCGCAGCTCCGCCGGCGCGACGCGGAGCCGGTTCGCCCGCAGGGCGTCCGGCTGCGGCCGCGCCACCGTCTCGGCGAAGGCCTCCCAGTCGTCGATCAGCCCGCGGTAGCGTTCGAAGGCGGAGAGCAGGACGCCCTTCGCGATCACACCTCCACGATGATGGGCAGGATCATCGGCCGGCGGTGCGTCCGCTCGAACAGGAAGTGACCGGCCTGGTCGCGGACGGCCGCCTTGATCCCGTTCCACTCCGTGATCCCCTGCGCCTGGCAGGCCTGGAGCGCCTCGCGGACGCGCTCCTTCAACCCCTCCATCAGCGGCTCGGACTCGCGCACGTAGACGAAGCCGCGCGAGACCACGTCCGGCCCGCCCCGCACCTGGTGGCTCTCGCGGTCCATGGTGACCACGACGATCAGCACGCCGTCCTGGGAGAGCTGCTTCCTGTCGCGGAGGACGATGGAGCCCACGTCGCCCACGCCCAGCCCGTCGATGAGGATGTCGCCGGCCGTCACCTTGCCGCTGATGCGGGCGCTGTCCGGCCGGATCTCGAAGACCGAGCCGTTCTCGCCGATCAGCACGTTCTCCTTGGGGATGCCCACGCTCTCGGCGAGGCGCCCGTGCCGGATCAGGTGGCGCCACTCGCCGTGGACCGGCAGGAAGTAGCGCGGCCGGACCAGGTTGAGGACGAGCTTCAGCTCTTCCTGGCTGGCGTGGCCCGAGACGTGGACGCCGTTGTCGATCCCGTAGATCACGTCGGCCCCCAGGTGGTAGAGGTTGTCGATGGTCCGGTAGATCATCGTCTCGTTGCCCGGGATGGGCGAGGCGGAGATGATGACGGTGTCCCCGGGCACGATCTCCACCCAGCGGTGGTCGCCGGTGGCCATGCGGGTGAGCGCCGAGAGCGGCTCGCCCTGGCTGCCGGTGGTCAGGATGGCCAGCTGGTGACCCTTGTAGCGCTTCAGCTCCTCGACGCTGATCAGCGTGCCGGGCTTGACGTCGAGGTAACCCAGCTCCAGCGCCACCTGGACCGTGTTCTCCATGCTGCGGCCCACCACGGCCACGTGCCGGTGGTGCCGGACGGCGGCGCTGATCACCTGCTGGATGCGATGGACGTTGGAGGCGAAGGTCGCCACCAGCACCCGTCCGCTGGCCATGGCCATGGCCCGCTCCAGCGTCACGCCCACCGTCTTCTCCGAGGGCGTATAGCCGGGGCGCTCGGCGTTGGTGCTGTCGGACATCAGCAGCAGGACGCCCTCCCGGCCCAGTTCGGCCATCCGCTGGAGGTCGGCCACCTGCCCGTCCACCGGCGTCTGGTCGATCTTGAAGTCGCCGGTGTGGACCACCGTCCCCACCGGCGTGCGAATCGCCAGCCCGAAGGCGTCGGGGATGGAGTGGTTGACCCGGAAAGGCTCGACGGTGAAGCTCTCCCCGAAGGCGATCCGCTCCCCCGGCGAGTAGACCCGGGAGCCTTCGGGCAGCTGCATGTGGTGCTCCGCCAACTTCTCTTCGATGAGACCCAGCGCCAGGCGCGAGGCGAAGACGGGGACCGGGATCTCGCGCAGCAGGTAGGGGACCGCCCCCACGTGGTCCTCGTGACCGTGGGTGATCACCAGCCCGCGTACCTTCTCCCGGTGCTCCTTCAGATACGTGAAGTCGGGGATGACCAGGTCGATCCCCAGCATCTCGTCCTCGGGGAAGGCGAGCCCCGCGTCGTCGATCAGGATGTCGCCCCCGTACTCGAAGACGGTCATGTTCTTCCCGATCTCGCCCAGGCCGCCCAACGGGATGATCTTAAGCGGCTCGCCCGGGCCGTTCCCGGCACGTGAACGCCCGTGGCGAGGCCGTCGGCTTTTGGCTATTCCGACCCCACCTCACTTGGTGATGAAATTGGTCCGTCCGCCCGAACTCGTCGCCGTATTATAGTGCCCCGCCCCCTCTCCCAACAAGGAAGCGGGGCCGCCCGCCAGCACACGCCCCCGGCGGCGCCTCAGGCGATCAGCCCGGTCTCCCTCAGCGCCGCCTCCACCACCGCCTGCCCGCCCTCGGAGAGCGGGGCGAGCGGCGGCCGGCACTCGCCCACGGGGAAGCCCGTCCGCTCCAGCGCCCACTTGACCGGGATGGGGTTGGTGGTGACGAAGAGCGCCCTGTGCAGGGGAAGGAGCTCCAGGTGGATGCGCCGCGCCTCCTCCACGTCGCCGCGCCGGAAGGCGTCGATCATGGCGGCCAGCCGTCCGGGCACCAGGTGCCCCGAGACGCTGATCACGCCCACACCGCCCACCGCCAGCATCGGAAGCGTCAGCGAGTCGTCGCCGCTGTAGACGGCCAGGCGGCCCTCGGTCCGGCGGACGATCTCCGACGTCTCGTCGAAGTTGCCCGAGGCCTGTTTGAGCGCCACGATGTTGGGCACGTCCCGCACCAGCCGGACCACCGTCTCCGGCGCCAGATTGACGGCGGTCCGCCCGGGGACGTTGTAGAGCATGACGGGTAGCGAGACCGCCTCCGCCACGCTGCGGAAGTGGCGGTAGAGCCCTTCCTGGGGCGGTTTGTTGTAGTAGGGCGTCACCAGGAGGATCCCGTCGGCCCCCCAGCCCTCGGCCTTCCGGCTCCGCCGGATGCTGGCGCGGGTGTCGTAGGTGCCGGTGCCCACGTAGACGGGCGCCCGCCCGCCGATCGCCTCCCGCACCGCCGCCACCAGCCGCTCCAGCTCCTCGTCGGACAGGGTGGGCGACTCGGCCGTGCTCCCCCCGATGAGGAAGCCGTCCGCTCCCGCCTCCAGCAGCCGGTGCGCCAGCTCGCCCGCCCGTTCCGGCACGAGCTCGCCCCGCCCGTCGAAGGGGCTGACCAGCGCCACCGTCACCCGACCCGGCAACCTCGCTGCGGCCATCTTCTCCCCTCCGCTTCACACCCTGGGTCGTTCGCCCAGCTCGAAGGCTTCGTGGAGCGCCCGGACGGCCTCCTCCATCTGCTCGCCCCGGACCAGGCAGGAGATGGTGACGTGGGAGTCGGAGGTCTGGAGGATCTCGATCCCGCGCTCGGCCAGCGCCTCCACCACCCGCGCCATGACGCCCGGCAGTCCCCGCATCCCCGCGCCGACCACCGAGACCTTGGCGCAGCCGTGCAGGAGCGAGACCCCGAAGCCCTGGGGCTCCAGGATCTTTCGCGTCTTCTCGGCGTCCGCCTCGCGGACGATGAAGGAACGGCGGTCGGGCGAGACGTTGATCAGGTCGACGCTGACGCCCGCCTCGGCCAGGGGGCGGAAGATCCGCCGGTTGACGGCGCCCGAGTCGAGCCGGCCCTCCCCCGCCCCGTCGCCCTCCCGGGGGCTCCCCGTCACCTGGACCAGGCACATGTCGGTCATGTGGGCCACCCCGGTGATGATCCGGCCGCCGTAGAGGTCGGCCCAGGCGCCGGCGCTCTCGAACGCGTGGGTGATCAGCGTGCCGGGACCGTCGGAGAAGGTGCTCCGGATGCGCAGCGGCACGCTCCCCTGCATCGCCAGCTCCACCGCCCGCGGGTGGACGATGCGGC
Organism: Bacillota bacterium; assembly: GCA_029961055.1. NCBI lineage: Bacteria > Bacillati > Bacillota > Bacillota bacterium. The sequence goes on along the minus strand of JASBVM010000005.1, from coordinate 228,930 downwards.
TGCCCAGGTCGGCCATCTGCAACACTTCCTCGTAGGTGAGGACGTGGAGCGTCCGCGCGTCGGGGACGATGCGCGGGTCGGCGGTCATGACACCCTCCACGTCCGAGTAGATCTCCACCTCTTCCGCGTGGAGCGCCACGCCCAGCGCCGCCGCCGTGGTGTCGCTGCCGCCGCGCCCCAGCGTGGTCACGTCGCCCCCCTCGGTGATCCCCTGAAAGCCGGTGACCACGGGCAGCAGACCCTGCTCCAGTCGCTGCAGGAGCGGCGTCGGCTCCACCCGGAGGATGCGGGCGTCGCCGAAGCGATGGTCGGTGAGGATGCCGCTCTGCCAGCCCGTCAGGGTGACGGGCCGGCCGACCCCCGCGCGGCGCAGGGTGGCGGCCAGGACGGTCGCCGAGATCACCTCGCCGCAGGAGATCATCAGGTCTTCCTCCCGGGGGTCGGGTTCCGGCTCCACCGCGCGGATCTGGTCGAGGAGCGTGTCGGTGGCGTAGGGATCACCCCGCCGCCCCATCGCCGAAACCACCACCACGGGTCGCAGCCCCTTGGAGAGGGCCGAGCGGACCCGCTGGACCACGTGCGCCCTGCGCTCGCTGTCGGAGACCGAGGTGCCGCCGAACTTTTGCACGATGATGCGCACGGGCGGGACCTCCCGTCAGAGCTGCCCGCGCTCGAGGAGCAGCTCGGCGATCTGCACGGCGTTGGTCGCCGCGCCCTTGCGCAGGTTGTCGGCCACGATCCAGAGGTCCAGGGCCCCTTCCAGCGCCAGGTCGGGGCGGATCCGCCCCACCCAGACCTCGTCCCGCCCCGCCGCCTGCAGCGGCGTCGGATACTCCCCCGCCTCCACCGCGTCGGCCAGGCGGATGCCGGCCGCCTCCGCCAGCAGTGCCCTCGCCTCGTCGGCGGACAGGGGGCGGCTGGGCTGGAAGACCACCGACTCGCCGTGCCCCACGAAGACCGGTACGCGCACGGCGGTGGCGCTCAGCCGGAGCCCGGGCAGGCCCAGGATCTTCCGGCTCTCGCGCAGGAGCTTCATCTCCTCCCGGGTGAACCCGCCCTCCTCCGGCCGGTCGCAGTGGGGCAGGAGGTTGAAGGCGATGGGGTGGAGGTAGGGGCTCGACGGGGAGCGCTCCGGCTGGCGCCCGCTCTGCCAGGCCCGCACCTCCTGCTCCAGCTCTTCCACCGCCTGCTGCCCGGTGCCTGAGACCGACTGGTAGGTGGAAACCCAGACCCGCTCCACGCCCGCCTCGCGGATGAGCGGCGCCAGCGCCACCACCAGCTGGATGGTGGAACAGTTGGGGCTCGCCAGGATCCCCTGGTGGTCCGCCACCGCCTCCGGGTTGACCTCGGGCACCACCAGCGGCACCCCGTCGCTCATGCGGAAGGCGTTGCTCTTGTCGACCACCACCGCCCCGCGCCGGACCGCCTCTGGGGCGAGCTCCCGGCTGGCCGCGTCCCCGGCGGCGATGAAGACCAGGTCGAGCCCGTCGAAGCGCTCGGGCAGCGCCTCCTCCACCTCCAGCTCCTCGCCACGGAAGCGGACCCTCCGCCCGGCCGAGCGCTCGGTCGCCATGGGCCGCAGCTCGCCCACCGGGAAGCGGCGGTCCTCCAGGACCTCCAGCAGCGTCCTGCCCACCATCCCGGTGGCGCCCACGATCCCGACCCGGACTCCTTCCAACTCCGAAACCTCCCGTCTCGTCACCGCTCTCCCGCCGGCCAGCTGCGCAGGAGCGGCTGCAGCTGGCGCCCCGCCAGCGCCGCCTCGATGGTCTCCGGCACCAGGTCGAGGTGGGCCACCAGCGAGTTCGGCTTGGCGAGCGGATCGTCCTGGCCGAACGGGACGAAATAGATGTTCTTGGCGTTCAGGAGCCTGCCCAGGTTGACCGCGTTCAGCCCCAGGGCGTCGTTGGTGGTGATGCTCAGGACCACCGGGCGGCCGTTCCGGAGCTGCGCCTTGACCGCCATGGTGACGGCGGTGTCGTTGATCGCGTTGGCCAGCTTGGCCATCGTGTTGCCGGTGCAGGGGACCACGGCCAGGAGATCCAGCGTCCGGTTGGGCCCGAAGGGTTCCACCTCCGGAATCGTGGTCAGCGGGGCTTGCCCGGTGATCTCCTCCACCCGGCTGAACCACGTCTCCGGGTCCCCGTAGCGCGTCGCCGTGGTGGCCAGGGTCTGGGAGAGGATCGGGATGATCTCAGCCCCTTCGGCCCGGAGCCTCTCCATCACCGGAAAGACGTGGGCGACCGTGTGGTGGGAGCCCGTCAGGGCCCAGCCCAGGCGCAGACCCCCGAATCGCATGCACCTTACCCCCTTTTCCACTCCACCCGCAAGACCTCCAGGATCACCTCGGCCAGCACCTCGCCGGCGCTGGCGGGCGCGTAACGCTCGGGGATGTTGGGCAGGATCTGATACCCTTCCGGCGGGCGCTCCCGGAGGGCAGGATCGAGCCCCCCCGGCCTGGAGGCGAGGTCCAGGACCGGCAGGGCCGGGCGGGCGAGGAAGAGTTCGGCACCCAGGAGCGGCGCCGGCACCGTGTTGAAGAGCAGGTCGGCCTCCCGAACCACCCGGGTCAGCGCCTCCAGCGGCGCCGCCTCGAGGCCGTCGGCGCGGGCCTCTGCGCGTTGGGGCGCGGTCGCGGCCAGGACGAGCACGCGGCTGTTCCATGCGGCGAGGAGGCGGGCGAGCGTCCTGCCGACGCGGCCGTAGCCGAGCACCAGGAGGCGCGCGCCCGCCAGCGTCCGCTCCAGCCGTTCCGCGGCCGCCAGGATGGCGCCCTCGGCGGTGGCCACCGCGTTGAGCCAGGCGAAGTCGTCGCGCTCCAGAAGGGCGACGGCCGGGTGGCGCCGGAGGATCTCCTCCAGGACCGGTTCGGCAGGGCCGGAGGCCGGGCGGCCGAAGAGGAGCGGGGTGCCCGCGGGGAGCGCCGCCAACCAGCCGGGGTCCAGGCGCCAGGCGGGAACGCCTTCCTCGGGGACCTCGGGGGTGGGGCCGACGCTGGCCAGCGGCAGGATCAGCGCCCGAAGGCCGGCGAAGGCCTCCGCCGCGCCCGCCTCGTCCCAGCCGTCCCCGCGGCGGATCTCCAGGACCTCCAGCCCCTCCTGGCGGAGCCGCGCGGCCGCCCGGGCCTCCCTGCGCCCGCCGCCCAGGAAGGCGATCCGTTCCCCGCGACGCACCCTCACCGCCTCCCGCCCTCTCTTCCTGCGCATGCAACCTATGCGCCGGCCGAGGGAGCCGTGAGCGGAAAGCTGTCCAGTGCCCGGCGGAAAACGGACAGGCCGGCGGAGAGGGTCTAGCCGACCAGCTCCCCCAGGTCGAAGACGGCGTGGTCCAGTTGCAGGACGCGCCGCACCGCCAGGATGACGCCCGGCGCGAAGGAGTCGCGGCTCGAGCTGTCGTGGGTGAGGGTGAGCGTCTCCCCGGTGCCGCCGAAGATCAGGGTGTGCCGGGCGACGAAGCCCGGCAGGCGGACGCTGTGGATGGGCACCGGGGCACGCGCGCCCGCCGCCTCCAGCGCCTCCGCCAGGTGGAGCGCGGTCCCCGACGGGACGTCCAGCTTGGTGTCGTGGTGGAGCTCCACCACCTCCACCTTGGGAAAGAAGCGGGTCGCCTCGCGGGCGAAGCGGCTCAGCAGGAGGATGCCGAAGGAGAAGTTGGGGATGACCGCGGCGCCCAGGCGGAGCTCCTGCGCCCGCTGGCGGATGGCGTCCACCTCCTCGTCGGCCAGCCCGGTCGTCCCCACCACCGGCCGGACGCCCCGCTCCAGGGCGAGGAGGGCATTCCCCCCTGCCACCGCGGGCAGCGTGAAGTCCACCAGCACGTCGGGCTGCTCCCGCTCCAGGCAGGTCGCCAGGTCCCCCTCCACCTGCAGCGCGGTGGGAACGCCCAGATGGGCGCTGAGCGGCTCCCCCGCGTGGCGGTGGGCGACCGCCCCCACCACCTCGATCCCGTCCGCCGCCAGCAGGCCCCGCGTGACCGCGCTGCCGGTCCTGCCCGTGGCCCCCGCCACCACGACCCGCACCGTGCCGCTCATGCCTTCCCCTCCCGCTCCGGGCTTCTGGCAAGAGACCATGCTAACAGAGAGCGGGGGCGCCTGTCCGAGCGCGCCCCCGCCGCCCGCCGTTCGACTGCACGTCGCCGGGCTAGAAGGTGCGCACCTCCTGCGCACCCTGCCGGCGCAGGATCTGCGCCGCCTCGTCGGCACGCCGGCTGTCCTCGACCACCGCCAGGAAGCGCCCGCGGCGGACCTCCTCCTCGTAACGGCGTCCCTCGCCTTCCGGGATGCCCATGTCCAGGAGGCCACCGGCGATGCCGCCGGCCGCGGCGCCGCCCAGGGTCGCCGCCAGCGGGCCCATGGCCACCAGCGGGCCGATGCCCGGGATGGCCATGGCGCCCAGCGAGGCGGCGAGGCCGACGCCGGCGCCGACGCCGGCGCCCCAACCCGTGCCGTTGGAGAGGTTCTGATCCCCCCACCCGGCGCCGCCCTGGTCACCGCCGGGGCCGGCGCCTCCTCCCTGGCGCGCCCGCTCGTCCTTGCCCGCCAGGGAGACCTGCCGCTCGTCGAAGCCGGCCCGTTTCAGCTCCTGCACGGCGCGCTCCGCCGCGTCCCGGTTCGCGAAGACCCCGGCTACCGTCCTTGCCATGGCTCAACCCTCCCACTCGAAGCGGACTGCCGGGTCTAGTATGTCCGCGCGGCCGGGCTCAGAGCCGGACGGCGCCGGGATCGACGTCGACGATCACGACTTCGCTGCCGATCCGGCGCACCTCCGACCAGGGGATCTCCCAGAGCCTGCGGCCGCCCAGGGGGCGCCAACCGCTCTCCACCGCCAGCGCCTGGATCTGGCCGGTCGCCGGATCGATCACCAGGTCGGCGTCGGACATCCGGCCAAGCTTCTCGCCGTCGCGGAGGTTGATGATCTCCTTCCCCTCCAGCTCACTCCAGAGCATGGCTCTCCCCTTCCTCGGGCGGGAGGGCGGCGTAGCCCGCCCGGCTCGAGCGGCCGTGCTGCCGCGCCAGGTTCTCCCGCTGCTTCTGGACGTACGCCTCGTAGAGCTCCTGGGGTCCCACGCCCAGGTGGAGGCAGAGGCTGACGAAGAAGTGGAGGACGTCGGCCAGCTCTTCCCGCACGGCCGCCCGGTCGACGGTCTGCCGGTTCTTCCACCATTTGAAATTGAGCGTCTCCAGAACCTCGATCAGCTCACCGATCAGGGCGAGGCTCACCTTCTCCGCCCAGACCTCCGGGGGGAAGTCCAGGGAGCGGAGGCGCGCGATCTCGTCGTCCAGCTCCTTCTGCCGCAAGAAGATGTCGCCCAGGCGATCCTCCGCCCTCCCCGCGTCGACCACGTGCCCCACCTCCCGGACCACGCCTAGTTCGTCGAGCCGCCTGCCGAAGCCTGCGCCGGAGCCAGGATCCAGACGTGCAGCTGCCAGCCCTCGATGGCGGCGCGGATCAGGATGGGCCCGTCGCTGTCGTTGCGGAAGCGGAAGTCGAGCATGTCCCAGGCGACCGTCGCGTCCCGTCCGGGCGGCACGTAATCCACCGCGAGGCTGTGGGCGTGCCGCTCCACCACCTCCAGGTGGGCGTCCAGGACGGCGTTGTACAGGGTGGAGGAGACCTGGCAGAGCCCGCCGCCCAGACCGGGCACGAAGGCCTCGCCGGAGATGACGGGTGCGTCCAGGTAGCCCCGCTCCCGTGTCGGCTCGCCCAGCACCTTCCAGAAGGAGAAGACCTCCCCCGGCCGGACCAGCACGTAGTCGAGCGAGGAGGCGCCCACCTCGATGTTGTGCACCCGCTCCCAGCTTCCCTCCAACCAGGTGCGGTAGCCGCCCAGCTCGCGGGTCATGGAGCGCAGGAGCCTGGCCGTGATGCGGGGCTCGATGGGCAGCCGGACGGCGCGGACGCGGCCGCCGGCCGGTGCGTTCAGGACCGCCCGGACCGTCGCCGCCACGTCGATCTGCTCGCCGGCCCTTTCCGGGAGGATCCGCCCCGTGCGGCGCTCGACGCGGGCGTCCCGTGGCGGCCGGTACCGGGCGTGGGCCATCCTCTCCACCCTGGAGCGGACCTCGGCCGGCAGGAGACCGCCCATGGGCTGGCCGTCCAGGGTGACACCCGCACGGACGCCGAAGAGGAGCCGTTCCACCCGCGGCACGGCACCGCCCGCCGCCAGCACCAGGACCAGCCCCAGGACCAGGAGCCAGCCGCTCCGCCGGCCGTCGAAGCCTTTCTTGCCTCCTCCGGCCCCCCGACGCCGAGCCAGCGTCTTCGCCTCCGCCCCACGGCTATGCCGGGGATGTCCGGAGCATGACCGGCCCTTCCATGCAAAGAAGCTTCCCCCGTTCGCCGGTCCGGAAGGAAGCTCTGCGATATCCCTTCAGAAAGACCCTGGTCAGTTCGAGCCGGGGCTGCCGGAGCCGCCTCCCCGGTGCGGGTGGCCGTGGCGCGAACGGTGGCGCGGAGCACGTTCCGCCTCGTCCGCCCCCGGCGCACGCCCGTCCTTGACGGCGCCCTTGCCCGCGCCGTGCCCGGCGGGACCGTGATGATCGGGAGGTGCGGGTTTGCGATGGAGCTCCTCCTCCTCGGCGCGCTCGGGGAACTGGCGAAGCGCGTCGCGGCGGGAGAGGTTGACCCGGCCGAGCTCGTCGATCTCGGTCACCTTGACCAGGATCCGGTCGCCCAGGGAGACCACGTCCTCCACCCGCCCGACCCGCTCGGGGCCGGTGCTGAGCTGGGAGATGTGGACCAGGCCGTCCTTCCCGGGCAGCAGCTCGACGAAGGCGCCGAAGTTGGTCAGCCGGACCACCTTGCCGAGGTAGACCTCGCCCGGCGTCACCTCGTGGGTCAGCTCGTGGATCATGGCCACCGCGCGCTGGGCCGCCTCCAGGTCGGGCGTGGCCACGTAGATCTTGCCCGTCTCCTCCACGTCGATCTTGGCGCCGGTCTCCTGGACGATGCGGTTGATGGTCCGGCCACCCGGGCCGATGACGTCGCGGATCCGGTCCGGATGGATCTGCAGCGTGAGGATGCGGGGCGCGTACGGCGAGAGCTCGGGGCGAGGCCTGTCGATGGCCTCCAGCATCTTGCCCAGGATGAAGAGCCGACCCTGGCGCGCCTGCTCCAGCGCCCGCGCCAGGATCAGCCGGTCGACGCCCTGGATCTTGGCGTCCAGCTGCATGGCGGTGATCCCGTTGCGCGTGCCGGCCACCTTGAAGTCCATGTCGCCCAGATGATCCTCGATGCCCTGGATGTCCGAGAGGATCTCCACCTGCTCGCCCTCGCTGATCAGGCCCATGGCGATCCCGGCGACAGGCTCCCGGATGGGGACGCCGGCGTCCATCAGCGCCAGCGTGCTGCCGCAGACCGAGGCCATGGAGGAGGAGCCGTTGGACTCCAGGATCTCGGAGACCAGCCGGATGGTGTAGGGGAACTCTTCCTCGGAGGGGATCATCCGCTGGAGCGCCATCTCCGCCAGCCGCCCGTGGCCGATCTCGCGCCGGCCGGGCGCCCGCAGCGGCCGCACCTCGCCGGTGGAATATGGCGGGAAGTTGTAGTGGTGGAGGTAGCGTTTGTACTCCTCCGGCTCGCCCAGGGAGTCGAGGAACTGCCGGTCCTCCAGCGCGCCCAGGGCGGCCACGGTCAGCGCCTGCGTCTGCCCTCGCGTGAAGAGCGCCGAGCCGTGCGTCCGGGGCAGGAGCCCCACGCGGCAGCTGACCGGCCGTATCTCGTCCGGGCGGCGCCCGTCGGGCCGGACCTTCTCGTCGAGGATCATCTGGCGGAGCTGCTCGCGCTCGACGGCGTCGAGCACGGTGGCGACCGCCTTCTCCTGCTCGGGGAAGCGTTCCAGCAGGCTGGCGAGGAGCGTCTCCTTGGCGGTGGCCAGCGCCTCCTCCCGGGCCAGCTTGTCGGGGTTGCGGAGCGAGCTCCGGATCGGCGCGGTGGCTTCGCTGCGGACCGCTTCCTCCAGATCGGGGGGGACGCTGACGGGCGTGAAGGCGAACTTGGGCTGGCCCAGCTCGGCCACGATCCCGTCCTGCCATTCGATCAGCTGGCGGATCGCCTTGTGGGCGAAGTCCATCGCCGCCAGGATGTCTTCCTCCGGCAGCTGGTCGGCGTTCCCCTCGACCATGATCACCGCGTCGCGGGTGCCCGCCACGGTCAGGTCCAGGCGCGACGCCTGGTACTGTTCGAGCGTCGGGTTGAGGACGAAGTTGCCGTCGACCATGCCCACCGTGACACCGGCGATCGGCCCGTTGAACGGGATGTCGGAGATGGAGAGGGCGATGCTCTCGCCCAGGATGCCCAGGATGTCCGGCTGGTTGTCGCCGTCGAAGGAGAGGACGGTGCAGACGACCTGGACCTCGTTGGTCAGCCCCTTGGGGAAGAGCGGGCGGATGGGCCTGTCCATGAGGCGGGCGGAGAGGACCGCCCGTTCGCTCGGCCTGCCCTCGCGGCGGAAGAAGCTGCCCGGGATCCGCCCCGCCGCGTACTGCCGCTCCTCGAAGTCGACGCGGAGCGGGAAGAAGTCGATCCCTTCCCGCGTCTCCCTGGACATGACCGCGGTCACCAGGACCACGGTGTCCCCGTACCGGACCAGGCAGGCGCCGTTCGCCTGTCTGGCCACCTCGCCGATCTCCACGGTCAGAGGTCTTCCGGCCAGGGTGGTGCTGTAGACGCGCTTCTCCAAATACTGGCCTCCTCTCGTACGCATGGGGCGGGGGAGGTCCCCCGCCGCCGCCTCACCTCATCGGATCCGGATGCCCAGGCTCTCGGTCACTTCCCGGTACCGCTTCGGGTCGTGCCGTTCCAGGTAGTTGAGCAGCCGGCGACGCTTGCCCACCATCTTGAGCAGCCCGCGGCGCGAGTGATGGTCCTTGGGGTGCGCGCGCAGGTGTTCGGTCAGGTCGTTGATCCTGCGCGTCAGGATGGCCACCTGCACTTCCGTGGAGCCGGTGTCCTGGGGGTGATGGGCGTAGCCTTCGATGATGCTCCGCTTGGTCGCCTGGTCCAGCGACATGCCTTGCTCGCCTCCCTCGTCGACGCGCCTTGCGGCGCCCTGTCGCCCTCGGCCAGGAGTGCGTCGGGAGGTCGCTCGCCACTCCGAGCCGGGGTCCAAACCCTTGAAAACCGCGCTTATTCTACCACGCAAGCCGCCGCCGGGCCGCTTCGACGTCTTGCGCGATCTGCTGGCGGAGCGCCTCGGGTCCGGAGAACTTCCGCTCCTCCCGCAGCCGGTCGACCAGGTCGACCAGGAGCCAGGCGCCGTACAGCTCGACCCGGGCGTCGAGCAGGTGTGCCTCCACCGTCTCCCGCCGGCCGCCGAAGGTGGGCCGGAGGCCGACGTTGACCACCGCCGGCCAGCGCCGCCCGTCGCCGGAGCCGCCCGGCCCGTCCGCCCGCTCCACCCAGGCGGCGTAGACGCCCCGGGCGGGATGGATCAGCTCCTCCGGCAGCTCCAGGTTGGCCGTGGGGAAGCCCAGCTCATGCCCGCGGCGGTCGCCCGCCACCACGCGCCCCTCCAGGCGGAAGGGACGGCCCAGCAGCCGCGCCGCCTCGCGTACATCGCCCTGCAGGAGCCGCTCCCGGATCCTGGAGGAAGAGACCGGCTGCCCGTCGTCGCGGACCGGCTCCACCACCACCGTCTCGAAGCCCGACTCCGCGCCGAGGCGTCGGAGCGTCTCCGGCCGCCCCTCCGCCCCCCGCCCGAAGGTGAAATTGTAGCCAACCACCACCGAGCGCGCCTCCAGCCGCTCCACCAGGAGCTCGCGGACGAAGCGCTCGGCCGGCCAGCCGGCGATCTCCCTCGAGAAGGGGATCTCGAAGAGCGCGTCGACCCCCAGCGCGGCCAGCCTGCGGGCGCGTTCCTCGCGCGTGGTGAGGAGCCTGGGCGCCCCCGCGGGCGCCAGGACGTACGCCGGGTGCGGCCAGAAGGTGAGCACCACCGCCTCGCCGCCCCGGGTGCGGGCCCGCTCCACCGCCCGCCGGATCAGCTCCTGGTGCCCCAGGTGGACGCCGTCGAAGGCGCCGATGGCGATCCGCGCCCGGCGCGCCGCGAACGCCTCCAACCGGTCAGAGCGTCGCACGCCAGCTCTCCTCCGCCCGCCAGATCATCTCCGGCCGGCAGACGTACCAGGCAGAGCCCTCCGGCCGGAGGCGGACCACGCCCACCCAGCCGTCCCGGCTCTGCACCTGGATCCGCTCCGGCGCGGGGTCGCCCTGCACCAGCAGCCGCGGGAGGCGGATCGGCTGCCCGTGGCGGAGCCGGCGGGCGTCGATGCGGTCGACCGTCACCCGCCCCATCTCGGGCAGCGCCCGCTCCGGAGGAAGGAGCGCCTGCCAGCGCTCCTCCGGACGGAGCTCCTCCAGCTCCTCCAGCGTGAAGGCGTCGCGCAGGTGGTGGCCTCCCACCTCGACCCGAAGCAGCGACTCCAGCACGGCGCCCGGGCCGACCTCCTCGCCCAGCCGGGCACAGAGCGACCGGACGTAGGTGCCGGCCGAGCATCTCAGGTCCAGCAACGCCGCCGGTTCCGGCCCGTCGCGCCATTCCTTCAGCTCCAGCCGGTCGATGCGCACCTCCCGCTCCGGCATCTCCACCTGGCGGCCCTGCCGGGCCAGGCGGTAGGCGCGTTCGCCCTGGACGTGGACGGCCGAGTAGATCGGCACCGGCAGCCGGACCCTGCCCACGAAGCGAGGAAGCACCGCCTCCACCTGCTCCCGGCGCAGCGCCGTGGCGTCGCCGCGCTCCCACCGGCTCCCCTCCACGTCGCCGGTCTCCGTGGCCAGCCCGAAGCGGCACCAGAAGAGGTAGCGCTTCTCGCCGCCCAGCAGGTAGCTGAGGAGCCGCGTCCCCCTTCCCACGCCGAGCAGCATCAGCCCGGCCGCTGCCGGATCCAGCGTGCCGGCGTGGCCGACCCGCCGCTCGCCGAAGAGGCGCCTCACCCGATGGATCAGCTGCTGCGAGGTGGGTCCGGGCGCCTTCACCACGGGCAGGAGCCCGCCCTCGCGGGCGCGCCTGGGCTCGTCCGCGTTCGCCCCGCTCAGGCTCATCCTTCCTCGCCCCCAGCCTCCGGCCCGGCGTCCAGCTGCTCCCGCACGGCCTGGCCGACCTGCCGGGCCGCCTCCTCCACGGGCGCCGGCAGCGTGCACCCGGCGGCGCGGGCATGGCCGCCGCCGCCGAAGCGCTGGGCGACCCGGCTCACGTCCAGCCAGCGGTTGGAGCGGAGGCTCACCCGCGTGGCCGGGCGTCCCTCCAGGCTCACCTCCTGGAAGAGCGCCGCCACCTCCACCCCGCTCAGGCTGCGCGGGTAGTTGACCAGGCCCTCCACCTCGTCCTCCCCGGCGCCGGTCGCCTCCAGCACGGCCCGCGGCACGCGCACCCAGGCATAGGCGCCGCCGGCCTCCACCTGGAGGCTCTCCAGCACCCGGCTGAGCAGGCGGAGCGAGCTGAGGGGCCGCTCCTCCCAGAGCCGGCGCGAGATCTCCGCCGGTTGCGCCCCGGCCCGCACCAGACGGGCCGCCCGCTCCAGCGTCTCGGGCCGCGTGTTCGAGTAGCGGAACCCGCCGGTGTCGCTGGCGATGGAGGCGAAGAGCGCGGTCGCCACCGCCTCGTCCAGATCCACGCCCAGGGCCTCCAGGAGATCCATCACCTGCTCGCCCACGGCGGCCGCCCCGGGTTCGATCCAGCGGGTGCTCCCGAAGCCCGTGTTGGAGGGATGGTGGTCGATGTTGACCACTTCCTCCAGCGGCTCGATCAGCGGCCGGAGCCGGCCGACCCGCTCCAGGTCGCCGCAGTCCAGGAGGACCGCCGCCTCCACCGCGTCCAGCGGTGCCGGCGGCTCGAAACGGTCCGCGCCCGGCAGCCAGCCCAGGTTGTAGGGGATGCCGCCGTCCACCATGAAGCGCACCCGCTTCCCCGCCCGTTCCAGTGCCAGGCCCAGCCCCAGCGCCGAGCCCACCGCGTCGCCGTCGGGCCGGACGTGGACCGCCATCAGCAGGGAGCGGGCGGAGCGGAGCGCCCGGACCACCGCTTCCTTCCCCTCGTGGGCGCGCTCCTCCGCCTCGCGGACGTCCCGGATCAGCTTGGAGATGCGGACGCCGCGCTCGATGCTGTGGTCGGGCACCCACTCCAGCTCGGGGGCGAAGCGGAGGCGGAGGCGCCGGGTCACCTCGCCCCGGATGTAGCCGACGGAGTTGCGCAGCCCCTGCAGGGTGGCCGCCTCCTCCTCGGGGCCACCCAGGACGCTGACGAAGACGCGCGCGTGCCGGAGGTCGGTGCTGACCTCGACCCCGGTGATGGAGACGAAGCCGATCCTGGGATCCTTCAGCTCGCGGAGGATGGCGCTCAGCTCCCGCTCGATGCCTCCCGCCACCCGCCCCAAGCGCGTCTTGGAGACCACGTCGACCCCTCCACCGTTCAGCGGGCCACCTCGACCGTCTCGAAGGCCTCGAGGCTGTCGCCCACCTTGATATCGTCGAAGCGTTCCAGCCCCACGCCGCACTCGTAGCCCTGGGCCACCTCGCGGGCGTCCTCCTTGAAGCGGCGGAGCGAGGCGATCTTCCCCTCGTAGACGACCACGCCGTCGCGGACAAGCCGGGCGCCGGCGTGACGGCGGAGCACGCCCTCCTGGACGTAGCAGCCGGCGACCGTGCCCACGTCGGGCACGCGGAAGGTCTGGCGGACCTCCGCCCGCCCGATCACGCGCTCCTCCGTCTTGGGCGCGAGGAGCCCGCGGACGGCCTTCTTCACGTCGTCCAGGAGCTCGTAGATCACCCGGTAGAGCTGGATCTCCACCTTCTGGTCCTGGGCCAGGGCGGCCGCCTTGGCGTCGGGGCGGACGTTGAAGCCGACGATGATCGCGTCGGAGGCGGCGGCCAGCATCACGTCCGACTCGTTGACGCCGCCCACGGCGGCGTGGATCACCTCCACGCTCGCCTCCTCCGTCCGGATCTCGCCGAGCGAGCTGCGCAGCGCCTCCAGCGTCCCGGCCACGTCGGCCTTGAGGATCACCCGCAGCTCCTTGCGGCCGCCCTCCGCCTGCCGCGCGAAGAAGGTGGCCAGGGTGACCGGCTGGCGCGTGCCGATCTCGGCCTCGTGCGCCTGTTCCTGGCGGGAGAGCGCGATCTCCCGCGCCTTCCGCTCGTCCTCCACGACGCGGAAGACGTCGCCCGCCATGGGGAGCGTGTCGAAACCCGAGATCTCCACGGGCGTGCCGGGGCCCGCTTCCTCCAGGCTGCGGCCGCGGTCGTCCGTCATGGAGCGGACGTGGCCATAAGCCGCGCCCGCGACGAACGCCTGGCCCTGCCGGAGCGTGCCGTCCTGGACCAGGACCGAGGCAACCGGCCCCAGGCCGCGGTCGAGGCGCGCCTCGATCACGGTGCCGATGGCCGGGCCGTCGGGGTTGGCGCGCAGCTCCTGCATGTCGGCCACCAGCAGGACCATCTCCAGGAGCTCGCCGATCCCCTCCCGCTTGAGCGCCGAGACGGGCACCACCACCGTCTCGCCGCCCCACTCCTCGGGCACCAGGCCCTGCTCGGCCAGCTGCTGCTTCACCCGGTCGGGGTTGGCGTTCGGCTTGTCGATCTTGTTGAGTGCCACCACGATGGGCAGGCCGGCCGCCCGGGCGTGCTGGATCGCCTCGACCGTCTGCGGCATGATCCCGTCGTCGGCGGCCACCACCAGGACGGCCACGTCCCCGATCTGGGCGCCCCGGGCACGCATCGCGGTGAAGGCCTCGTGCCCCGGCGTGTCCAGGAAGACGATCCGCCGCCCGTTCTGCTCGACCGTCGAGGCGCCGATGTGCTGGGTGATGCCACCCGCCTCGCTGGCGGCGACGCGCGTCTCGCGGATCGCGTCCAGGAGGCTGGTCTTGCCGTGGTCGACGTGCCCCAGCACCACCACCACCGGCGGTCGCTCGCTGCCCGAGGTGGCTCCCTCCGTCAGCCGTTCCTGGAGGAGCTCCTCGTCGCTCAGCACCCGCTCCGCCTGCCGGATGCTGGCGCGGGAACCGAAGGCCTCCGCCACCCGTGCCGCCGTCTCCACCGGGATCTCCTGGCCGGCCGAGGCCATGACGCCCATGCCGATCAGCTTCCGGACCACCTCGGGGGTGGGCAGGTGGAGCTTCTCCGCCAGGCGGGAGACGCCGATGACACCCTCGTCCAGCTCGATCTCGGCCGGCACCTGGATCTGCGCCAGCCGCTCGGCGCTGCTGCGCTTCTTCCGGCTGGGCGCCTTCGGCCCGCGGTGGGTGCGGCGCTCCTCCTCCAGGTCGATCGCCCGGCCGTCCCGCCATTCGCCCTTGGCCGCCGCCGGCCTGCCGCCGCGACCGCGCCTGGCGGGCCGGCCACGCTGGCCCGCGGGCGCCGCACGGCCCGCGCCGCCCGGGGCAGGGCGGCCACCGCCGGGGGCGGGCCGACCGCCAGCCGGAGCAGGGCGACTTCCGCCCGGCGTGGGCCGACCGCCGCCAGGGGCGGGGCGACCCCCCGCCGGAGCGGGGCGGCCTCCGCCCGGAGCGGGGCGACCGCCGCCCCCTCCGACTCGCCCCGCCGTGGCGCCCGGTCGCCCACCAGGGCGCCCGGCGCCCGCCGCTCCACCGGGCCGTGCCCCGGGCCGGTAACCGCCCGCCGCCGGGCGCGCCCCGGCACCGTTGACCGCTCCCGCTCCGCGCGCCTCGCCCGGCCGGTGGTGGGCCGGCCCTCCCCCGCCCGGCCGGGCGGCGGGCCCATGCCCGGCCTGGGCGGCCCCTTCATACGGGCGGCCTCTGGCCCCGCCCTGCGCGCCCGCTGCGCTGCCGGGCCGGGAGCCGGGTCCTGCCGGACGCTCCGCCTGCCCCGGCTGCGGCCGCGCTGCGCGCGCGGGCCCGGTCCCGCCTCCGCCCGCGGCGGCAGAGCGGCCCTCCGCGCCGGCTGGAACGCCCGCGGTGCCCCCCTTCTCCCCCGGCGCCGCCGGCTGCCCCGCCGCCTTGACCGGACCGCGGCCGGCGGGGCGCTGAGCGGCCCGATCGGCGAACTCACGACGGATCCGCTCGGCCACGCGGTCGTTGATCGTGCTCATGTGGTTGTTGATGTCGATGTTCATCGTGTTGCGAAGGAAGTCCAGGATCTCCTTCGAATGGATGTGCAGCTCGCGCGCCAACTCGTAGACTCGGATCGCGTGCGGCAATAGCCCTCACCTCCCGACGAGCCCGCCCGGCGGCTTCGCTCGTCTCTTTCCACTCGTTCATCAACTTTCCGGCCAGCCCGCGGTCGACCACCGCCAGAACGCCGACCGGCGAGCGGCCGATCGCCGCCCCCAGCTCGGCCTGGCGGCCGGCGCGCACGCAGGTGACGCCGCGGCGGGCCGCCTCGCGGCCGACCTCCTCGGCCGCCGAGGGTCCCGCATCCTCAGCGACGACCACCAGCTCCGCCACACCGTCGTGCAGGGCCTGGCGCGCCGCCCGTCGCCCCCAGGCCACCTTCCCAGCCGCCATGGCAAGCCCCAGGATCTCCCGCCAGCGCACGGGGAGACGGCTCACGGCGTCGCCTCCCGGCCGGCCAGCGCCCTCTCGACGCTGCGCCGCAGCTCCGTCACGACCTCCGGTGCGGGACGGAGCCGGAACGCCCGTTCCAGGCGTGCGGGCACCAGTCCACGCTCCACGCAGGCGGGGTCGGCGTGGAGGTAGGCGCCCCGGCCGGGCCGCTTCCCGGTGGGATCGACCTGGATCTCCCCGTCCGGGGTCCGGACCAGCCGCAGCAGCTGCCGCTTCCCCTCCACCTCGCCGCAGCCGATGCAGGTCCTCTGGGGGAGCTTTCGCACCTTGGCCATCCTCGCCATCCCCTGCTCTCGCTCGGCACGCGCTGAAGCCGGCCAGGCCGGCCGCCCGTGCTCACTCGTCCTCGTCGTCGTCCGGGAGCCGCCCCTGATCCGCCTCGCGGTCCCCTCCCTCCCCGGCCTCGCCCTCCGGCGCCTCCGGGAAGGGAGGGAGATCCTCGTCGAAGTCCAGCTCGTCCCCGCTCAGCTCGCCCGACTCCTGCAGCCTCCGGCGGCGCTCCTCGCGCTCGCGCCGCTCCTTCAGCGCCTGCCGGAAGGCGCGCTCGAACGGGAGCATGTCGGCCTCGCTGACAAAGGTGCGCATCTCCTCGCCGCCACCCGACTGGACAGCCGCCTTCATCGCCTCGTCGGCCAGCTGCGACTCGCTCCGGATGTCGATGCGGTAGCCGGTCAGCTTCGCCGCCAGGCGCGCGTTCTGGCCCGCCCGGCCGATGGCCAGCGAGAGCTGGTAGTCGGGGACGATGACCCGGGCTGCACGCTCCTGGTCGTTGATCCGCACCTGGCTGACCCGCGCCGGGCTGAGCGCCGAGGCGACGAACTCGGCCGGATCGTCGGACCAGCGGATGACGTCGATCTTCTCTCCGTGGAGCTCGTTGACCACGTTCTGGATGCGCATCCCCCGGTGGCCGACGCAGGCGCCCACCGGGTCCACGTTCTCGTCCCGGGAGGCGACCGCCACCTTGGCACGGGCACCGGCCTCGCGGGCGACGGCGCGGATCTCCACCACGCCGTCGTGGATCTCCGGCACCTCCAGCTCCAGGAGGCGCCGGAGCAGCCCCGGGTGTGCCCGCGAGAGGATCACCTGCGGGCCCTTCGGCGTCTGGCGGACCTCGGCCAGGTAGACCCGGATCCGGTCGCCGGGCCGGTAGACCTCGCCGGGGATCTGCTCGGACGGAAGCAGGATCGCCTCTGTACGGCCCAGGTCGATGTAGACGTTCCGGCCCTGGACCCGCCGCACCACCACGGTCAGCAGGTCGCCCTCGCGGCTGGCGAACTCCTCGTAGACCAGCTTCCGCTCCGCCTCGCGGAGCTGCTGCATCACGACCTGGCGCGCCGTCTGGGCGGCGATGCGGCCGAAGTCGCGCGGCTCCACCGGCTGTTCGACCACGTCGCCCACCTGGTAGGACGGGTCGATGGCGCGCGCATCCTCCAGGCTGATCTGGGTCTCCGGATCCTCGACCGGATCGGAGACGGTCATCTGGCTGATGACGTGGAAATCGCCGCTCTCCGGGTCGATCCGGACGACCACGTTGCTCGCCGAGCCGTAATGCTTCCTGTAGGCCGACTTGAGCGCCGTCTCCAGCGCCTCGATCAGGACGTCCCGGTCGAGCCCGCGTTCCGCCGCCAGCGCATTGAGCGCGTCGAGCAATTCCTGGTTCATGCTGCGCCCTCCTGGAGCAGTTCAGCTCTCCTCCTTCAGCTGCACGCGCGCCACCTTCGACCGGGGAAGGCGAAGCAGCCGTTCGCCTTCCTCCCCCTCCACCGCCAGAAGCAGCTCCTCCCCTTCCAATCCCTCCAGCCGTCCCACATGGTTTCGCGACCCCTCCAGCGGCTCGAAGCAGCGGACCTGGACCGTCCTGCCGCGGAAGAAGGCGAACTCGCGATCGTTGCGCAGGACCCGGTCGAGCCCCGGAGAGGCGACCTCGAGATAGTAGGGCTCGCCGATCACCTGCAGCTCGTCGAGTCGTGGATCGATGGCGCGGGAGAAGCGCTCGCAATCCTCCATGGTGACACCGCCCTGCGGCCGCTCGATGACGAAGCGCAGGAACCGCCGCCCCTTCTCCCGCTGCCAGGCCACGTCCAGGAGCAGAAGGCCGAGCCCCTGCAGGAGGGGCTCGGCCAGCTGGGCGGCCGCCTCCTCGATCGCCTTCCGCGCCAACCGCCTCACCCCCGACGACGGAGCTGCCACACACAGAGAAGAGTGGGTGCGACACCCACTCTTCCACGCCCCCGGTGAAGTCGTTTCACTATAGCATGGTCGTTCCACGGCGGGCAACAGGGGCCGGGCCGCCGGATGCGGCCTGGCAGCCGCTCACTCCCCGTCTTCGGCAAACCAGCGGAGGGTGCGGTCCAATCCCTCTTCCAGGGGGACCTGCGGCCGCCAGCCCAGCGCCCGCTCGATCCGGCCGGGGTCGAGGAGGCTGGAGCGGAGGTCGCCCGGCCGCGGCTCGCCATGAACCGCCGGCGGCGCCTCCACCGCCGCCACCTCCGCCAGCGCCCGGCGCATCAGGGCCTCCAGCCGGTTGACGCTGGTCCCCCGCGCCGTGCCCACGTTGAGGGCGGCGAAGGGGGGGCCCCCGGCCGGCCAGAGCTGCCCGCCCGCGGTCTCCAGGGCGAGCCGGTTGGCCCGCGCCACGTCTTCCACGTACACGTAGTCGCGGACGTTCTCGCCGTCGCCGTGGATCTGCGGCGCCTCGCCCCGGAGCAGGCGGCCGCTGAAGATGGCGACCACCCCCGCCTCGCCGTGGGGATCCTGGCGCGGCCCGTAGACGTTGCCGTAGCGGAGCGCCACCGTCTCCAGGCCGTACTCCCGGGCGAAGAACTCCAGATACCGCTCGCCCGTCCACTTGGCGATGCCGTACGGGGAGACGGGGGCGAGCGGGTGCTCCTCCGTCGCCGGCTCTCCCACGTCGCCGTAGAGCACGCCGCCGGAGGAGGCAAAGACCAGCCGCCCCACCCGGCTCGCCCGGGCCGCTTCCAGGACGCGCAGGAGGCCCAGCACGTTGACGCGCGCATCCTCGGCCGGCTCGCGCACCGAGCGGCTGACGGAGATCTGCGCCGCCAGGTGGAGGACCCCCTCCGGCCGGACCGCGGCGAAGACCTCGCGCACCGCCTCGGCGTCGGCCACATCGGCGACGAAGAGCTCCGCCTCCGGAGGCACCTGCTCGGCCCGCCCGCTGGACAGGTCGTCCATCACCGCCACCCGGTGGCCGGCCCGCAGGAGCTCCTTCACGCTGGCGCTGCCGATGAAGCCGGCACCGCCCGTCACCAGGATCGTGGACACGGCCCGCCGCCCCCTTCGCTCGCTCAGAAGAGCACCATCTGGTCGGAGAGCGGCAGCCCCGCGAGGACGCCGTGCTTCTCCAGGAGCTCCATCACCGCCCGACTCAGCCGGGCCCGCCGCTGCAGATCCTCCCGGGAGAGGAAGGGCGCCTCCTCCCGCGCGGCGACGATCGCCTCCGCGGCCCGCGCGCCCAGCCCCTGGATGGCGACGAAGGGCGGCCGGAGCGCGCCTTCCTCCACCAGGAAGCGGGACCGGTCCGACCGCTCCAGGTCGATGGGAAGGAAGCGGATCCCGCGGAGCGCCATCTCCACCGCCACCTCCAGGATGGTCACCTGGTTCTTCTCCTTGACCGAGGCCTCGTTCCCCTTCGCCTCGATGGCGCGGATGCGGTTGCGCCAGGCCTCCGGCCGCTCGCCGATCCAGGCGGCGTCGAAGTCGTCGGCGCGGACGCTGAAGTAGGTGGCGTAGAAGGCGGCGGGGTGGTGGACCTTGAACCAGGCGATGCGGAAGGCCATGATCACGTAGGCCACCGCGTGCGCCTTGGGGAAGAGGTAGCTGATCTTCTGGCAGCTCTCGACGAACCAGTCGGGCACGCCGTGGCGCCGCATGGCTTCCTCGTCGGAGGGCTTGAGTCCCTTCCCCTTCCGCACCTGCTCCATGATGCGGAAGGCTTCCTCCCGTTCCAGGCCCCAGCGGATCAGGGCGAGCATGATGTCGTCGCGGGTGGAGATCACGTCCTGGAGCGTGGCGCGCCCGGAGGCGACCAGCTCCTGGGCGTTGTTGTTCCAGACGTCGGTGCCGTGGGAGAGGCCCGAGATGCGGACCAGCTCGGCGAAGCTCCTGGGGCGGGTCTGGGAGAGCATCCCGCGCACGAAGCGGGTGCCGAACTCGGGCAGGCCCAGGCTGCCCACGTCGGTGCCCAGCTCCTCCGCCGAGAGGCCGAGCGGCTCCAGCCCGGAGAAGAGCGCCAGCGTCGCCGGGTCGTCGAAGGGGATGGAGTGGGCGTCGACGCCGGTCAGGTCCTCCAGCATGCGGATCACCGTCGGGTCGTCGTGGCCCAGCAGGTCCAGCTTGACCAGCCGCGAGGAGATCGAGTGGTAGTCGAAGTGGGTGGTGACCGTCCCCGACTCCCGGTCGTCGGCGGGGTGCTGGAGCGGCGTGTAGCGCAGGATGTCGTCGTCCCGCGGCACCACCATCAGTCCCCCCGGGTGCTGGCCGGTGGTCCGGCGCACCCCGGAGCAGCCGCGGACCAGGCGGCGGACCTCCGCCTCCCGCGGCTTCCTGCCGGTCTGCTCCGCCCAGGCGCGGACGAAGCCGAAGGCGGTCCGCTCGGCGATGGTGGAGATGGTGCCCGCGCGGAAGACGTGGCCCTCGCCCAGCAGCTCCTCGGTGTAGCGGTGGATGCGCGGCTGGTACTCGCCGGAGAAGTTGAGATCGATGTCGGGCACCTTGTCGCCGTGGAAGCCCATGAAGGTGGCGAAGGGGATGTCGTGGCCGTCCTTGGCCAGCTCGGCGCCGCAGCGGGGGCAGCTCCGGCGGGGCAGGTCGAAGCCCGAGGCGACGCCGGGATCGGCCGGGAAGTCGCTCCAGCGGCAGGAAGGACAGCGGTAGTGCGGCGGCAGGGGGTTGACCTCGGTGATCCCCAGCATGGTCGCCACCAGGGAGGAACCCACCGACCCCCGCGAGCCGACCAGGTAGCCGTCCTCCAGCGACTTCCGCACCAGCCGCTGGGCGATCATGTAGAGGCTGGCGAAGCCGTTGCCGACGATGGCGCGGATCTCGTACTCCAGCCGCTCGCGGACGATCTCCGGGAGCGGGTCGCCGTAGAGCTCGTGCGCGCGCCGGGTGGCCATGCTCTGCAGCTCCTCCGCCGCCCCCTCCAGCTCCGGCGCGTGGAGCCCCTCCGGGACCGGCAGGATGTCGGCGCTGCAGAGCGCCGCCACCTGCTGCGGGCCCTCCACCACCACCCGGCGGCAACGCTCCTCGCCGAGGTAGGCGAACTCGGCCAGCATCTCCTCGGTGGTGTGGAAGTAGAGCGGCGACTCCCGCTCGGAGTCGTCGTATCCCTGGGCCGCGTGGAGCACGTTCCGGTAGATGCCGTCCTCCGGCTCCACGAAGTGGCAGTCGCTGGTGGCGCAGACCGGCTTCCCCAGCCGCTCCCCCAGCTCGACGATGCGCCGGTTGATCTGGCGGAGCGCCTCCTCGTCGGGCAGGCGGCCCCCCTCGATCAGGAAGCGGTCGTTGGCCAGCGGCTGCACCTCGAGGTAGTCGTAAAAGGAGGCGATCCGCTCCAGCTCCTCATCGCCCGCCCCCGCCAGGATGGCGCGGAAGAGCTCCCCCCGCTCGCAGGCGGTCCCGATCAGGAGGTGTTCCCGCCTGCTGGCCAGGAGACTCTTGGGGATGCGCGGGAAGCGGTGGAAGCTCTCCAGGTGGGAGCGGGTGACCAGCTCGTAGAGGGCGTGCAGCCCTTCCTGGTCGCGGGCGATGACCACCGCGTGGTTGTACGGCTTGCTCAGGTCGCTCTCGTCGACCTGCAGGTAGGCCTCCATGCCGTAGAGGATCTTGATGCCGTACTTCTTCCCGGCCTCGT
The DNA here is from genome assembly GCA_029961055.1 of Bacillota bacterium. Lineage (NCBI taxonomy): Bacteria > Bacillati > Bacillota > Bacillota bacterium. The sequence continues at coordinate 207,538 of JASBVM010000005.1, read as the reverse complement.
ACGCCTCCGGGAAGGACTGGACCACCCCGTGGTCGGTCACGGCGATGGCGGGGTGCCCCCACTCCGCCGCCCGCCGGATCAGCTGGGTGGCGTCGCTGACCGCGTCCATGGCGCTCATGCGGGTGTGGCAGTGGAGCTCCACCCGCTTCTCGGGGGCCAGGTCCCGCCGCCTGCGCGGCGCCACCACCTGGACGTCCCGGGCACCCAGCCGCGGCTCGCCCGCCGCCCGGTCGAGCGCCCAGCGGCCGTGGACCCGGAGCCAGAGGCCCGGCTCCAGCCGGGCAAAGCGCTCGGCCCGCCGCCCGGGCAGGAAGCAGCGGACGGTCAGGCTGTCGCTGCCGTCGCTCAGGTCCAGCTCGTAGAGCCAGCGGCCGTTCTTCAGCTCCCGCCCCTGGATGGAGAGGATCTCGCCCTCCACCGCCACGTCGGCCTCTTCCTCGCCCAGCTCCGCCATGCGCACCGGTTCCTGCGCGACGGCGCGCCCCAGCAGGAGCTGCCCCTCCGCCCAGCCGGGCTCCTCGGTCGCGGCCCCCGCGGCGGCGCCCCCGCCCCCCTCCGCCCGGCTGTGGAGCGCTTCGAGCGCCTCGCGCACCAGCTCCGCCGCGGCCTCCTCCGGGTCGGCCTCCTCCTCCGCGCTCTCGTCCACCACCAGCCGGATCTCCACCGGCCGGCCCAGGAGCCGCTCCGCCTCGCGCGCCAGGAGCCCCTCGGCGTGCTCGTCGCGCAGCCAGTCTCTGCTTGAGGCGTTGGCCAGGTGGAGCTCCAGGCAGCCGGGCTGGGACCACTCCGGGCGCGCGGCGCGCAGCAGCGGGCCCAGCGCCCGGTTCTGCGCCGAGACGGCTTGCACCAGGCGCGGGTAGGCTTCCTCGGGCGAGAGGTTCCGGTACTCCACCCGCCAGCGGCCGAAACCCGGAAAGCGCCGCTCCAGCCAGGAGACCAGCGAGCCGTTCCAGGCGGGGTCGCCGCCCGAGAGCTCGACCACACCCTCGCTGCCGTCGGCCGCCAGGCGGAGCCCGACCACCTGGACCGGTGCTAGGCGCCGGCGCTCCTCCTCGGGCAGCACGGGCCAGAGCTCGCCCAGGAGCCAGTCCACCCCGCCGGAGCGGGGATGGGACGGCTCCACGCGCAGCCATCCGACCGGCACTTCGTTCACCCTTGCTCGCCGGAAAGGGCCGCGCGGTCCGCCTCCAGCCGCTCGCGCAGCGCCGGGACGAGCCGCTCGGCGGGCAGCCGCTCGGTCTCCCGGGTGGCCCGCCGCGTCAACTCCACCTCGCCTTGGGCCAGCGCCTTCGGACCCACCGTCACCCTGTACGGGTAGCCGACCAGGTCGGCGTCGTTGAACTTGACGCCGCTCCGCTCGTCCCGGTCGTCCAGCAGGACCTCCACGCCCGCCTCGCCGAGCTGGCGGTAGAGCCGGTCCGCCATCTCCCGCTGGGCCGGGTCGGCGTAGTGGACCGGCACGACGACCACCTCGAAGGGCGCCACGCTGACGGGCCAGATGATCCCGGCATCGTCGTGGTGCTGCTCGATCACCGCCGCCACCGTGCGGGTGACGCCGATCCCGTAGCAGCCCATCTGGACCGGGCGGCTCCGCCCTTCCTCGTCGTAGTAGGTGGCGCCCAGCGCCTGCGAGTACTTGGAGCCCAGCTCGAAGACCTGGCCCACCTCGATGCCGGCGCGGCTCTCCATGGGTGTCCCGCAGCGGGGGCAGGGGTCGCCGGCGCCCACCAGCCGCAGGTCGTGGACCGGCCCGGCGGGGAAGTCCCGGCCCGGGTTGGCGTTGCGAAAGTGCCAGTCCTCCTCGTTGGCACCAACCGCCCAGTTCCGCCCGGCCGCCACCTCCCGGTCGAGGAGGAGCCGCGCGCCCCGCAGCCCCACCGGACCGGCCGAGCCGAAGGGAGCGCCGGTCGCGCGCCGCACCTGCTCCTGCTCGGCCATGCGCACCTGGATGGCGCCCAGGGCGTTCTTCAGCTTCACCTCGTTGAGCGCGCGGTCGCCGCGGATGACGGCCGCGACCAGCTCTTCCTGGCCCCCGGCGTAGGTGGCGACGTAGAAGAGGATCTTGCCCGTATGCTCCACGTCGATGGGCAGGAAGTCGACCAGCGCCTGGATGGTGCGCACCCCCGGCGTCGCCACCCGCTCCAGCGGCTGCGGCTCCTCGTCGCGGGCCGCCGGCGGCGCGGACTCCGCCTTCTCGGCGTCGGCCGCGTAGCCGCAGCGGGGGCACCAGACCACCTGCGCCTCTCCGCTCTCCGCCAGCGCCATGAACTCGTGGGTGTAGCTTCCTCCGATGGCGCCCGAGTCGGCCTCCACCACCCGGAACTCCAGGCCGCAGCGGCGGAAGACGCGCGCATACGCGTCGTACATGACCTGGTAGCTCCGGTGCATGCCCTCCTCGTCCCGATCGAAGGAGTAGGCGTCCTTCATGACGAACTCCCGCGCCCGCATCACGCCGAAGCGGGGGCGGACCTCGTCCCGGTACTTGTTCTGGATCTGGTAGAGCGTGAAGGGAAGCTGCCGGTACGAGCCGACCGTCCCCCGCACCAGGTCGGTGATGATCTCCTCGTGCGTCGGCCCCAGGGCGAAGAGCCGGCCGTGGCGGTCCTGGAGCCGGAACATCTCCGGGCCGTACTCCTCCCAGCGGCCGCTCTCCTGCCAGAGCTCGGCCGGCTGCACGATGGGCAGCCGCACCTCCAGGGCGCCCGCCCGGTTCATCTCCTCGCGGACGATCGCCTCCACCTTCTGGATCACCCGCGTCCCCATGGGCAGGAAGGTGTAGATCCCCGCCGCCACCTTGCGCATCAGCCCCGCCCGCAGCATCAGGCGGTGGCTCGGGATCTCGGCCTCCGCCGGCTCCTCCCGGAGCGTCGGGGCCAGGTACTGCGAGAGGCGCATGCCACCGATCCCCCCGTCCGTTCTGGCCTGCTGGCAGAAAAAGTTCCGCGGGGGCCTGTCCGCCCCTGCGGAAGAGGAGCGCGCGCCGCGCCCGTCCCGGCTACGTCCCGGACTTCATCGGCGCCGCGGGCTCCTCCTGGTGGCCCAGCGCCTCGATCTCCTCCAGCAGGACGTCCACCATCTCGCTTTCGGGCACCTTGCGGAGGACGTGACCCCTCCGGAAGATGAGTCCCACGCCGTTGCCCGAGGCCAGTCCGATGTCGGCCTCGCGGGCCTCCCCCGGGCCGTTGACGCCGCAACCCATGATGGCCACCTTGAGCGGCCTCTCCACGGCGGGCATCCGTGCCTCGACCTCGTGGACGATGCGGAAGAGGTCCACCTCGCAGCGCCCGCAGGTGGGACAGGAGACGATCTCCAGCCGCTTCTCCCGCAGGCCGAGGGCGTAGAGGACCTCCAGGCCCACCTGGATCTCCTCGGCGGAGTCGCCCGTGATAGAGACCCGGATGGTGTCGCCGATCCCCTCCGCCAGGAGATGGCCGATCCCCACCGAGGACTTGACCGCCGCCGCCAGGCCCGGTCCCGCCTCGGTGACACCCAGGTGGAGCGGATACGGCACCCGCTGCGCGATCTCCTCGTACGCCTCGATCATGGTGGGGACGTCGGAGGCCTTGAGCGAGATGACGATGTCGTGGAAGTCCATCCGCTCCAGGATCTCCACGTGCCGGAGCGCGCTCTCCACCATGGCGGTGGCCGAGCGCCCGTACCTCTCCAGCAGCCCTTTCTCGATGGAGCCGGAGTTGACGCCGATGCGGATGGGGACGCCCCGCTCCCTGCAGGCGGCCACCACCTCGCGCACCTTCCATTCGGCGCCGATGTTGCCCGGGTTGATCCGGATCTTGTCGACGCCCTGGCGGAGCGCCTCCAGCGCCAGCCGGTAATCGAAGTGGATGTCGGCCACCAGCGGGAAGTCCCCCACCTCCCGCTTGATGGCGCCGAGCGCCGCGGCAGCCTCCATGTCCACCACCGCCAGGCGGATCAGGTCGGCACCCGCCATGGCCAGGCGGCGGATCTCGTCCACCGTCGCCGCCACGTCGCGGGTGTCGGTCTTGGTCATGGTCTGGACGGTGACCGGCGCTCCGCCCCCGATGGCCACCTTGCCCACGTGAACCTGCCGGCTCTCGCGCCGGTGCACGTTGTCGACCCCCTTCACCTCCGCGCCGTCCGCCGCCCGGCGGCTCGCGGCGCCGCGGCGGGCGGCCCCCGCGGGCTCGCCTCTCAGCCGATCAGCCGGACCAGATCGCGGTAGGTGACCGCGATCATCAGCAGCATCAACAGGGCGAAGCCGATGAACTGGACCAGGTTGGCCTTGGCCGGATCGATCGGCTTCCCCCGGATCCATTCGATGACGATGAAGAGCAGGTGGCTGCCGTCCAGTGCCGGGATGGGCAGCAGGTTGATCAGGCCGAGGTTGGCGCTGATCAGCGCCCCCCAGAGGAGCAGGTAGGAGATCCCCAGGAGACTCGCCTGGAAGATCTCCGCGCCGATCCCCACCGGCCCCATCACCTGGACGCCCTGGGCGCGGCTGATCATGGCGCCGATGCCCTGGAACCAGCCGGTGACGACCCCCCAGGTGGTGGCGAACGCCTGCCCGATCCCCTCCAGCGGCGGCATCCGCCGGAGCTCGCTGGCCGGGGCCACCCCCACCAGCCCCTTGCCGTCGGCCTGCCGCAGGGGCGTCACCGTCAGCTCCACCAGGCGGCCGGCGCGCTCCACCGTCAGCTCCAGCGGCCGGCCCGGGCTCCTGGCCACGATCTCCTGGAACTGCTCCCAGCGGGCAAGGCGCTCTCCCTGCACCGCCACCAGCCGGTCTCCGGGCTTCAGGCCGGCCGTGGCGGCCGGCAGTCCCGACTGGACGGACGCCACCCGCAGCGTCGCCCCGCTGGGAACGCCCGAGACGGTGAAGACGACGGCGAAGAGGACGACGGCCAGGAAGATGTTGAAGAGCGGGCCGGCGGCGATGATGGCCAAGCGCCAGAGGAAGGACTTGTCCTGGAACGAGCGGCCGGGCGGTATCGGGACCCGGAGGCTCGAAGGCGCCGCCAGGACCGGGCGTCCTGCCTCCGCGCCCGGCGCCGCCCCGCTCGGCCGGCCGGCGGTCACGTCGCGGGCCAGATCGTCGGGCTCGGCCTCCAGCCCGGCCAGCCGGCAGAAACCGCCCAGCGGGAGAAGGCGCAGGTTGTAGGCGGTCTCGCCCCAGCGAAAGCCCAGGAGGCGCGGCCCGAAGCCCACCGCGAACTCGTCCACGCGGACGCCGCTGATCTTGCCGAAGATGTAGTGGCCGAACTCGTGGAAGACGATGAGGAAGGCGAAGACGGCCACCACCAGGATCCAGTTGATCACCATGTCGCCGCCATCGCCTCCATCCGCTCCCGGGCCCGCTCCCGCGCCCAGCGATCGGCCTCCAGCACCTCGTCCAGCGACGGCTCCGGCAGCGGCCTGTGCTCGCTCAGCACCTCCCCCACCACCTCGGGCACCGCCAGGAAGGGGAGCCGCCCCTGCAGGAAACGCTCCACCGCCTCCTCCTGGGCCCCGTTGAGCACCGCGGGCGCGGTGCCGCCGGCCCGCCCCGCCCGGTACCCCAGGTCCAGCGACGGGAAGTTCTCCCGGTCGGGCCTCTCGAACTCCAGCCGTCCCGCCTCCGTCAGGTCCAGCCGCCGCACCGGCGACGGCCACCGTTCCGGATAGGTCAGCGCGTACTGGATGGGCAGGCGCATGTCGGCGGCAGCCAGCTGGCCCAGGACCGATCCGTCGACGAAGGCCACCAGCGAGTGGACGATGCTCTGCGCGTGGATCACCACGTCGATCTGATCATACCCGAGGCCGAAAAGGAAATGCGCCTCGATCACTTCCAGCGCCTTGTTCATCAGAAGCGCCGACTCCACGGTGATGCGCGCCCCCATCCGCCAGGTGGGGTGGCGGAGCGCCTGCTCCACCGTCACGCCGCTCAGCTGCTCCCGGCTCCAGCCGCGGAAGGGCCCCCCCGAGGCGGTCAGGATCAGCTGCGCCACCTGCCGCCCGGCGCCCGCGCCGGCGAGGCACTGGAAGATGGCGCTGTGTTCGCTGTCCACCGGGATCAGCGGCGCGTCGGGCCGGTGGACGGCCAGCCCCCCGGCTCCGGCCAGCCAGGGATGGAGCCTCTCCAGCTCCCTTCGGACCACCGGCCCGCCGGCCACCAGGCTCTCCTTGTTCGCCAGGGCCACCCTCTTGCCGGCGCGGAAGGCGGCCAACACCGGCCCGAGACCCGCGACACCACCGATGGCCGCCACCACCAGCTCTCCCGGCGTCTCGGCCGCCAGCTCGGCGGCGGCCCCGGGCCCTGCCAGGACCTCGGTGCCCGTGCCCGCCAACCGGGCGCGCAGCTCCCGCCCCGCCTGCTCGTCGGCGACAGCCACGCGCTGCGGGCGGAACTCCTCCACCTGCTCCTCCAGGCGCCTCACGTCGCGCCCGGCGGCCAGCCCCCGCACCCGCCAGCGACCCGGGTGCGAGCGGACCACGTCCAGGGCCTGTCGCCCGATCGAACCCGTCGAGCCCAACACGATCAGATCGCGCAACACCACGCCTCCCGGTCGATCGGCGCCGGGCTCAGCCTGTGCCGGAGAGAAGACGGATCAGGATCAGACTGGTGGGAGCGATGAGGAGGAAGCTGTCGAAGCGGTCCAGCACCCCGCCGTGACCGGGGATGAGGCTTCCCGAGTCCTTCAGCTCGGCCGCCCGCTTGACCAGCGACTCGAACAGGTCTCCCACGGGCCCCAGAAGGGCTGCCACCAGACCGAGCGCCAGCGATCCCGCCAGGTCGAGTCCCGTCCACGGCATCGCCGCCAGCCAGACGGCCACGGCGGTGACGCCTCCCGCCACGGCGCCCTCCACGCTCTTGCCGGGGCTGAGCCCGGGAGCCAACGGCCGGCGTCCCCAGGCTCTGCCCACGAAGTAAGCGACCGCATCGTTCAGCCATGTCCCTGCGAAGACAAGGGTAAGCCAAAGCGCCCCCTGCTCCAAGCGTCGGAGAGCCACCGCGGAGGCGAAGAGCGACGGGTAGAGCACACCGGCCACCACCGCCAGGTACTCGACCAGAACGTCGCGGGCAGGGCGCTTCTCCTGCACCACCTGCCACTCCGCCCGGGCGAGCAGGACCAGCAGGGCCAGCGCCAGGACGTCGAAGCCGACCCGGGGCGAGAACTGCCACGCCAACACCGTCAGGGCGGCCGGCACCGCCGGCAGCCAGGGGGAGAAGACGACCCCGAGCGCTCCCGCCAGGCGGCCGGCCTCGAAACCGGCCAGTCCGGCCAGGACGGCCATCACCGCCGCCAGCGGCCAGCCACCCAGCAGGATGGCCCCCACCAGCAGGGGAAGGCCTACCAGGACCGAGAGAAGGCGCTCACGGAGCATCGCCAGGCCACTCCGACAGTCCCCCGAAGCGGCGCTGCCGGTGCGAGTAGTCCTCCACCGCCTGGCGCAGCTGATCCTCACCGAAGTCGGGCCAGAGGACGTCGCTCACCCAGATCTCACAGTAGGCGATCTGCCAGAGGAGGAAGTTGCTGACCCGGTACTCGCCCGCCGTCCGGATCAGGAGATCGGGATCGGGGATCTCCGCCGTGCACAGTTCCCGGGCGAAACGTCCCTCGTCGATCTCCCGCGGATCGATCTCCCCCCGGCGGCTGGCCTCGGCCAGACGCCGGGCGGCCTCCAGGATCTCGCGCCGGCCCCCGTAGTTGAGCGCCACCTGCAGAAACAGGCGGCCGTTTCCGGCGGTCCTCGCCTCCGCCAGGCGGATCTGCTTCCGGGCAGCGTCCGGAATCTCGTCCACCGCGCCGATGGCGCGGAAGCGGACCCCCTGCCGGTACAGATCGTCCAGGTCGCGCGCGACCGTCTGGCCCAGCAGCTGCCAGAGGAGGTCGACCTCCTCCGGCGGCCGGCGCCAGTTCTCGGTCGAGAAGGCGTAGAGGGTCAGGTAGCGGACGCCCAGCTGGATGGCGGCGCGGATCACGCGCCGCACCGACTCCACGCCGGCCCGGTGCCCGAAGACCCGCGGAAGCCCGCGCCGCTGGGCCCAGCGCCCGTTCCCGTCCATGATGATGGCGACGTGCTGCGGAACGCCCAAGCCGCCCAGCGTCACCGCACGCTCGTCTTCCGACTTCGGACCCGCGGCCCCGGTCACCGCCCGCACCTCCGCTCCCACCCTACGCTCCCGGCGCGCTGGCCGGAAATTCGGGGAAGCGGGCCGCCAGGATCTCAAGCCCCTCGGCGCCGGGGCAAGGACGGACACGGACCACCATGGGCCGGCCGGTTCCATCGCCGGTCCACTCCACCTTCACCGGCAGGCCCGTTGCCCGCGCCTCGGCCTCGACCCGCTCGAGCGGCCGCAGCAGCCATCCCTCGGTGCCGGCGTCGCTTCCGCCGGATCCAACCTCCGTCAACCGTCAGACCTCCATGATCTCCTTCTCTTTGGCCTCCAGCGCGTCTCCCACCGCTTGGATAAAGCGGTCGGTCAGCTTCTGGATCTCCTCCTGCTCGCGCCGCTCCTGGTCCTCACTGAGCGTGTCCGCCTTCGTCTCGGCCTTCAGCCGCTCGTTGGCGTCGCGCCGGATGTTGCGGACCGCCACCCGGGCCTCCTCGGCCATCTTCCGCACCTGCCGGACCAGCTCGTTCCGCCGTTCCTGGGTCATCGGCGGGATGACCAGGCGGATCACGTTGCCGTCGCTGGACGGGTTGAGACCCAGGTCCGACTTGAGGATGGCGCGCTCGATCGCGGACATGAGGCTCTTGTCCCACGGCTGGATGACCAGCGTGCGCGGGTCGGCGGCGTGGACGGTGGCCACCTGTTGGACGGGCAGCTCGCTGCCGTAGGCGGGGACCCGGACCCGATCGAGGAGGGCCGGCGTCGCCCGGCCGGCCCGCAGACCGCCCAGCTCCCGCTGGAAGTTCTCCACCGCCTTCTGCATGCGCTCACGCGCCTCGTCGATCACGGCACGGCTCATTGCGACCCACCCCCGACCAGGGTTCCTATCGGCTCGCCCAGGACCACCCGCCGGATGTTGCCCGGCTTGGTCACGTCAAAGACGATGATGGGGATCCCGTTGTCCATGCAGAGCGACGCGGCGGTGGCGTCCATGACGCCGAGCCCGCGCTCCAGCACCTCCATGAAGCCGACGGTCTCGTAGCGCCGCGCCTCCGGGTGGAGGCGGGGGTCGGCGTCGTAGACGCCGTCTTCCTTGGTCGCCTTGAGGATGACCTGGGCCTCGATCTCGGCGGCCCGCAGCGCCGCCGTGGTGTCGGTGGAGAAGAACGGGTTGCCGCTGCCGGCGGCGAAGATGACCACCCGGCCCTTTTCCAGGTGACGGATGGCGCGGCGCCGGATGTACGGCTCGGCCACCTCACGCATCTCGATGGCGGTCTGGACGCGGGTGGGCACGCCGAGCTGCTCCAGGGCGTCCTGGAGCGCCAGCGCGTTGATCACGGTGGCCAGCATGCCCATGGCGTCGGCCGTCGCCCGGTCCATGCCCATGGAAGCGCCGGCCGCTCCGCGCCAGATGTTGCCGCCACCCACCACGATGCCCAGCTGGACGCCCAGCGCGGCCACCTCGGCGATCTGGCGGGCGAGGCTCTCCACCGTGGCCGGGTCGATGCCGTACCCTCTCTCGCCGGCCAGCACCTCGCCGCTCAGCTTGAGGACGATGCGACGGTATCGAGGTTTGGGCGCTGTCGTCTCCATGTGGGGAGAGACCTCCCTGGCGGCCGGCGACGCTAGGGCGCCAGCGGCTGCGTCTGCTCGCCGCCCGCGGCCCCGCCGGCCGGCTCTTCGCCCAGCTGGAAGCGGACGAAGCGTCGGACCACGATGTTCTCGCCGAACTGGGCGATCGCCGACTTGACCAGGTCGCCCACGGTCCGCTCGGGCTCCTTGACGAAGGGCTGGTCCAGCAGGCAGCTCTCGGCGTAGAACTGCTTTTCCAGGCGCCCTTCGACGATCTTATCCACGATGTTGGCCGGTTTTCCTTCCTCCAGCGTCAGCCGGCGGATCACTTCCCGCTCGTGCTCGACGACTTCGGGCGGCACCTGCTCCCGCGAGACCCAACGCGGGCTGGCGGCGGCGATGTGGAGCGCCAGGTCGTGGGCCAGCTGGCGGAAACCCTCGGTGCGCGCGACAAAGTCGGTCTCGCAGTTGAGTTCGAGGAGGACGCCCACGCGCCCGTTGGTGTGGATGTACGCCTCGATCAGGCCTTCGCCGGCATGGCGACCGGCCTTCTTGCCGGCGCTGGCCAGGCCTTTCTCGCGCAGCCAGTCCACCGCCTTGGCCATGTCGCCCCCGGTCGCCTCCAGCGCCCTCTTGCAGTCCATCATCCCGGCGCCGGTCCGTTCGCGGAGCTGTTTCACCTGTTCTGCCGAGATCTCCGCCATGCTCCGACCTCCCTTGGCCGATGGGCATGGCGAAGGGGCGGCGGACCGCCCCTTCGTCCCCGGGCCCTCAGGCCGAGACTTGAACGCCCTGCTTGCCTTCGAGAACGGCGTCCGCGATCTTGGACGTGATCAGCCGCACCGCCCGGATGGCGTCGTCGTTGCCCGGGATCACCTGGGTGATCTCGTCCGGATCGCAGTTGGTGTCCACGATCGCGACGATGGGGATGCCCAGGCGGCGCGCTTCGCTGACGCAGATCCTCTCCTTGCGCGGGTCGACCACGTAGAGGGCGTCCGGCAGCCGGGACATGCCGCGGATACCGCCCAGATACTTCTCCAGCTTGGCCTTCTCGCGCAGGAGCGAGGCCTGCTCCTTCTTGGGGAGCTGCTCGAGGCCGCCCTCCTCTACCAGCTTGGTCAGCTCCTCCAGCCGCTTGACGCGCGAGCTGATGGTGGCGAAGTTGGTGAGGGTGCCGCCCAGCCAGCGCTGGTTGACGTAGGGCATCCCGCAACGCTCCGCTTCCTCGCGGATCGTCTCCTGCGCCTGCTTCTTGGTGCCCACGAAGAGGACGGTCCCGCCCCGGAAGGCGAGGTCGCGCACCCAGCCGTACGCCTCGTCCAGCATCTTGACCGTCTTCTGCAGGTCGATGATGTAGATGCCGTTCCGTTCGGTGAAGATGTACGGCCGCATCTTGGGGTTCCAGCGGCGCGTCTGATGGCCGAAGTGGACTCCCGCTTCGAGCAGCTGCTTCATCGAGACAACCGACACGAATGTCACCTCCCCGGTTGGCCTCCGCCGCCTCATCCCGTCGACCCACCCGCGCTCGCGGGCACCAGGGGACGGTCGGCAGGCGTGCGTGATGCCGCGGCAGCAAGCCCGCGGCCCGTCGCAGTATATCATCGGCCCTGCAGGGCGGCAACGAAACGGGCGAAGGCCGGCCGCCGGCCGTCAGCCGCCGGAGGCTTGTACACCCATCTTCCCGCGGATGCGCAGGAGCGCGCGCGAATGGAGCTGGGAGATGCGGGAGACGGTGACGCCCAGGAGTCCCGCCACCTCGGTGGCGGTCAACCCCTCGTAGTAGAGAAGGGTGATCACCATCCGCTCCCGCGGCGGCAGCTCCTCGATCGCCCGGCCCAGCTCCTGGATGGTCTCCTTGCGCAGGACGCTCTCCAGAGGGTCGGCGTCCGTCTCCACCTCCGCGGGCGTGCCGGCGCCCAGGCTGTCGGCGCCGATCCCCAGCTCCTCCAGGCTGAGCACGGCGACGCGGTTCAACTCGGTCAACCACTGGCGGACGGTCCGGAGCGGCACGCCCAGGCGCTGGGCCACCTCCGCGTCGCTGGCAGGGCGGCCCGACTCCGCCTCCAGCGAGGCGTAGGCCTCGCGCAGCTGGCGGTCGTGCTGACGGAGCCGGGTCGGCGCCCAATCCAGCGTCCGCAACCCGTCGATCATCGCCCCCTGGATGCGGGGGACCGCGAAGGTCTCGAAGCGGATGCCGCGCGACGGATCGAAGCGGTCGATGGCCTGCAGGAGCCCCGCCAGCCCGTCGCTGACCAGCTCCCGGTGCTCCACCTGGGGCGGGAGGCGGACGGCCATGCGGCCGGCGATGCGCTGGACCAGCGGCAGGTAGGCGAGTACCAGCTTCTCGCGCAGCGCTCCATCGCCGGAGCGGCGGTACGCCTCCCAGAGCCGTCGGAGCTCCTGGTCGTCGCCGCCGCCTGCGGCCGCGGGCGATCCGGATCCACCCGGGCTTCTCGCAACCATCGTCGGCACCTCTTTCAAATGAAGCCTTGGCGGCGGAGCCGCCGCTGGTCGGCGAAGATCCTGCGCATGATCGCCTGCTCCTGGCCGGGGCTCAGCTCCAGGAAGGCGAAGGCCGCCTCCCAGGCGCCCGGCTCCTGCTCCGACGGGGCGGCGCGGACCAGGCGTGCGGCGGCGTCCAGCTCCTTCATCTCGACCTGCCGGCCGCTCCCGCTGCCGGACATCCTCTCCTCCGGCCGCAGGTCGAGGAGGACGCGGTAGGTGTCGCCGGTCACCAGGGGGATCCGCTCCGCGGTCTCGCCCCGCCCGTAGGGGCGGAGGCGGCAGAAGAGGCCGCCCGCGCTGACGTCGAGGGTCTGACCCTGCCAGCGCGGGCCCGTCTCCGGCTTGGGCACGACCCGCAGCCCCTCGGAGGAGAGCCCCATGCGCGTCGCCTGCTGGACCGCGGGGGAGAGCGGGAGCACCGTCACCGGCAGGTGCAGCGGCCAGCGGACCACCGACCTGCGATAGACCGGCTCGGGGGGCTCGAGGCGGACGCGCACCCGCTCGGGGGGCGTCAGGAGGTTGGCCAGCACGCGCGCGTGCGAGGCGTAGAAGCGCCCCTCCGCGGCGAAGCGGACCTCCACCTCCGCCTCCGGCCGCGGGAAGCGGAGGTGGCGGTGGCGGAGCGGCGCCGCCAGCTCCAGCACCTCCCCCTCCGCGCCCAACACCACCGAGGGGAAGACCTCGAGGCCCTCGGAGTCCGGGTCGCCGCCCGAGAGCTGGGATTCGCGGATGGCCATCTCCACTCGTTCGCCCAGGCGCGGGTAGCGGATCGGCGTCACGGGCGGTCTCCCTCCTTCCACCAGTCGACGGCCAGCCTCGCCAGCGCCTGCGCGGCCGGCGCCGCAGGCCGCAGCCGGACCAGCGGCTGCCCCTGGCGGACGCTCCAGGCCATCTCCTCGTCCTCCGGCACCCAGCCCAGGAAGCGGGGCCGGATCCCGAGCCGCGCCTCCGACAGCGAGGTGAGGGCGTCGCGCACGCGGAAGGCTTCCTGCCGCGAGAAGGCCTGGTTGACGGCCAGCCAGGGCCGGACCTGGGGGCTCAGGCGCGCCGCCGCCTTGAGCACCGCGTAGCCGTCGGTGACCGAGGCCGGGTCGGGGGTGACCACCAGGAGCAGTTCGGGCGCCCAGGCCAGCACCGCCCGGACCAGCGGTCCCAGCCCGGCGCCGTTGTCCAGCAGCAGGAGATCCTCGGCGGCGGCCAGGCGGGCCAGCGTCGACAGGAGCCGGCTCGTTTCGGCGGCGCCCAGCGAGGCGAGCAGCTCCTCCCCCGGCCCCCCCGACAGGAAGCGGACCCCTTCCTCCGAGACCCAGAAGGCCTCCTCGATCTCCGCGCTTCCTGCCAGGACGTCGCCCAGGTGGCGGCGGCTCCGCCCGCCGGCCACCGCCAGCGCGCCGCCCAGGCCCAGGTCCAGGTCGACCAGGAGCGCGCGCTGGCCCGCCTGCGCCAGCGCCACCGCCATGTTGACCGCGAGGCTCGACTTGCCCACGCCGCCCTTGCCGCTGACCACGGCCAGCGTCCGGCCGGGGCGGCGGCGAGGCGCCGGCGGCCGCCGGGCGCCCAGCCGGAGGCGGGCGCGCACCTCCCGCGCCAGGATGGCCAGGGTGGAGACCTGCTCGTTCACGCGCTCACCCCCAGCAGCTCCCGCACCAGCGCTTCCGGCGAGAAGACGGCCAGGTCGTCGGGGACCCGCTGGCCCGAGGCCACGTAACCGACGCGCAGGCCGCTGGCGGCCACGGCGTTGACCACGGTCCCCGGCGCCCGGGTCTCGTCCATCTTGGTGAAGAGGAGGCGGTCGGGCCGCATGGGGCGGTAGGCCTCCAGCACGTAGAGCAGGTCCTCGTGCCGGAGCGTGGCGCTGAGCGTCAGCAGGACCGCGTCCGCCCGGCAGGCGCGGACCAGCTCCTCCAGCCGGCGGAGCGAGCGGCGGTCGGAGGGGCTCCGGCCCGTGGTGTCGATCAGGACCAAGTCGGCCCCGGCCAGGCGGTCCAGCGCGGCCTGGAGCTCCCCCTCGTCCTCCGCCGGCAGGCAGGTGAGGCCGGCGGCCCGGGCGTAGGCGTCCAGCTGTTCGAAGGCGCCGGCCCGGAAGCCGTCCAGGGTGACGATCCCCACCTCCAGCCCGTCGTAGAGCGCCATCTGGCCGGCCAGCTTGGCGATGGTGGTGGTCTTGCCCGCACCGGTGGGGCCGACCAGGACGAGTCGCCGCAGGCCGCCCGCCCGGATGGGATCGGCGGGGCCCAGCAGCTCCAGGAGTCGCCGCCGGACCACGGCCGGAGGCGGCTCGGCGCCCTCCGCCCCCTCCGGATCGGAGAGGCGCGCGGCCAGTTCGGGCAGGAGTCCGCTCCCCTCCAGCCGGTGGCGGAGCGCCTCCCAGTCCCCCTGGTCCCGGGCCGGGGCGCCTTCCGCCGTGGGTTCCTCCCCCGGGGGCGGGGGCAGCGCCACCGTGGCCACCATGGCGCCCCGGCGGCCGCGGAGCCGCTCCCACCAGCGAGCCGGCTCCCGGCGGAGGTCGAGGAGGAGAGCGTCGTCACCGGCCTCGCGCCGGACCTGCGCCAGGAGGGTGGGCACGTCGGCGGCCCGGAAGCGGCGGATGCGAACGGGGGCGCTCATCCGATCTTCACCGTCCCCAGCACGTCGACCGGCACGCCGTCACTCAGCTCGCTGTAGGAGACGACCGGCAGGCGTGGGAGGCTTCGCTCCAGCAGGCGCCGCAGGTGGAAGCGGAGGCCGGCGGCGCAGAGCAGGACCGGCTGGACGCCCTGCTGGACGGCCCGGCCGATCTCCGTCTCCAGCGCCCGTGCCAGCCGGTTGAGCCGCTCGGGGTCGAGGATCAGGGCGCGGCCGTTGCCCTGGCCGCGGATCGACTCGGCCAGCTGCCGCTCGGTGGCGGGGTCGAGCGCGATCGCGCGAAGCCGCCCGTCGGGTCCGAGCAGGCGCTGGGTGATGGAGCGGCCCAGCGCCTGCCGGGCCGCCTCGGTCAGCTCGTCCACCGCCTTGGAGCTGCCGGCCTGGTCGGCCACCGCCTCCAGGATGGTGCCCAGGTCCCGGATCGAGACGCCCTCCCGCAGGAGGTTCTGGAGGACGCGCTGGAGCTCGCCCAGGGTGAGGAGCGAGGGGATCGTCTCCTCCACCAGCGCCGGCGCCGTCTGGTGGAGCGTGTCCAGAAGGCGGCGCGTCTCCTGGCGGGTCAGCAGCTCCCAGGCGTGCTCGCGGACCAGCTCGGTCAGGTGGGTGGCGAGCACGGCGCCCGCCTCCACCACCGTGTAGCCGGAGGCCTCCGCCAGGGCGCGCCGCTCGGGCCGGATCCAGAGGGCGGGCAGGTTGAAGGCGGGATCGCGGGTCGGCTCCCCCTCGATCGCCTCCGCCCCGTCGCCCCGGGGGATGGCGAGCAGGCGATCGACGCGCAGCTCCGCCTCCCCGATCACCTCGCCCTTGAGCAGGATCCGGTAGCGGTTGGGCTCCAGGCTGAGGTTGTCCCGGACCCGCACCAGCGGGAGGACCAGGCCGAGCTCCAGGGCGATCTGCCGCCGGAGCATGGCGATCCGCTCCATCAGCTGGCCACCTTCCTCGGCGCCGAGGGAGAGCAGGCCGTAGCCCAGCTCCACCTCCAGCGGGTCGACGGGCA
The DNA here is from genome assembly GCA_029961055.1 of Bacillota bacterium. NCBI lineage: Bacteria > Bacillati > Bacillota > Bacillota bacterium. The sequence continues at coordinate 191,768 of JASBVM010000005.1, read as the reverse complement.
GCAGGCGGGCGGCCTCGTCCGGGGTCACCCCCAGCGCCGGCTCGGCGGGCGGCGCCACCTCTTCGCGCTCCGCCCGCGCCTGGCGCGTGTGGAGGTAGGCGATCGCGCCCACCACCGCCGCCAGCGTCAGGAAGGGGAGCGCCGGCAGGCCGGGCACCAGCCCGAGGACGGCCAGCGTCGCTGCCGCCACCCAGAGCGCGCGCGGCTGGGAGAGCAGCTGGCCGACCACGTCGTGGCCGAGGTCGGAGTCGCTGGCGGCGCGGGTGACCACGATACCGGTGGCAGTGGAGATGAGCAGCGCCGGCAACTGGGTGACCAGGCCGTCCCCGATGGTCAGGATGGTGTACTGGCGGAGCGCGTCCGGCCAGGGCAGGTGCCTGACCAGGATGCCCAAGGCGAGTCCGCCGACGATGTTGATCGCCAGGATGATCAGGCTGGCGATGGCGTCGCCGCGGACGAACTTGCTCGCGCCGTCCATCGCCCCGTAGAAGTCCGCCTCCCGCTGGATCTGCTCGCGGCGGCGGCGCGCTTCCTTCTGGTCGATGAGCCCGGAGTTGAGGTCGGCGTCGATGGCCATCTGCTTGCCCGGCATGGCATCCAGCGTGAAGCGGGCGGCCACCTCCGCCACCCGCTCGGCTCCGCGGGTGATGACCAGGAACTGGATGATCACCAGGATGAGGAAGACGATGAAGCCGACCAGCGGGTTGCCCCCGGCGACGAACTGGCCGAAGGCCTGGATGACCGCGCCGGCGTCGCCGTAGAGGAGGATCAGGCGCGTCGAGCTGACGTTGAGCGCCAGGCGGAAGAGCGTGGTCAGCAGCAGGAGCGAGGGGAAGGCCGCGAATTCCAGCGGCTCCGTGTCGTACATGCCGACCAGCAGCACCAGCAGCGAGATGGCCAGGTTGGCGGCCAGGAGAACGCTGAGAAGCCCGGGCGGTACCGGGATGACCAGCATGGCCACCACCGCCACCACGCCGGCGGCGGTCACCAGATCGCTCTGTGCCAGCAGCCGTTTCAACGCCGACGCCATGTCGCGGTCCCTCCCCGCTCCAGCTGCCAGACCCAGGCCATCACTTCTGCCACCGCCTTGTAGAGGTGGACGGGGATCGTCTGCCCCACGCGGGTGGAGGCGTAGAGCGCCCGCGCCAGCGGCGGGTCCTCCACGATGGGTACCTGCCGGCGCCAGGCCTCGGCGCGGATCCGGAGCGCCAGCTCGTCGGCGCCGCGGGCGACCACCTGGGGCGCCTCCATCCGCTCCGGCTCGTAGGCCAGCGCCACCGCGAAGTGGGTGGGGTTGGCCACCACCACCCGCGCCCGCCGGACCGCCTCGATCATCCGCGCCGCCGCCATCTGCGCCTGCAGGCGGCGGATGCGGCGCTTCACCTCGGGGTTGCCCTCCGTCTCGCGCAGCTCGCGCTGGAGCTCGTACGGCGTCATGCGCAGCCGCTTCTCGGTGGACCAGAACTGGTAGGCGTAGTCGCCCGCCGCCACCACCAGCCAGGCCAGCCCGACCTCCAGGAAGAGCCGGGCGACGCCCTGATAGAGCCACTGGAGGACCCCTGCCAGCGGCGCGCCCAGGAGACCCGGAGCCGCCTCGACCGCCGTCCGGACCGCGCCGTAGGTGAGGCCCGCGATCAGCCCCAGCTTGAGCAGCGCCTTGAGCAGCTCCACCAGCGCCTGGAGCGAGAAGAGGCGCTGGAGGCCGGCCAGCGGGTTGATCCGCGAGAGCTTGGGCACGAGCCCCGAACCCGTCAGCGCGAAGCGGCTCTGGGCGAGGCCGGAGGCCACGCTGACGGCGACCGTCGCCACCAGGAAGGGAGCCACCGCCATCGCTCCCGCCTGCAGTCCCCGGAGCAGAAGCCCCTGCGCCTCCGGCAGCCCCAGCTCGCCCACCCGCGGACCGCGCGCCAGCCAGCCCTCCCAGGTCCCGGCGAGGAAGCTGGTCAGCCGGTCCTGCGCGGCCCGCCCGGCCGTGACCAGCAAGGCCGTGCCGCCCAGGAGGAGGAGCGCCCCCGTCAGCTCGGCGCTGCGCGGGAACTGCCCCTCACGGCGGGCGCGCTCGCGCTTTCGGGGCGTGGGCGGCTCGGTCCGGTCGCCTGCCTCTTCCTCGGCGAAGAGCTGGAGGTCGAACCGCCTCAGGGCAGGCGAAGCCAGGCGGCCAGCACCTCCTCCACCTTGGGCGCCAGCGTCTGGAGCACCAGCGGAAAGGCGGGCACGAGCGCCGCCAGCAGGAAGAGGCCCACCAGCGCCAGCGCCGGGAGCTGGGAGAGGAGGACGTTCACCTGCGGCACCGCCCGGGCCACCAGGCCGAAGGCGGCGTTGACCAGCAGGAGCGCCGCCAGGAGCGGGGCCGCCAGCTCCAGCGCGGTGTAGAAGCTCCAGCTGACCGCCTGCAGGAAGAGCTCGCTCCACGCCGGCGTCCAGTGGAGACCGCCGGGCGGGATGTGGCGGAAGCTCTGGACCAGCGCCGCGATCAGGACATGGTGCCCGTCGGCCAGAAGCCAGAGCCAGAGCAGGAGCAGCCAGAGGAGCGTGCTGACCAGCGGCACCGGTTGCGCGAAGGCGGGGTCCAGCAGCTGCGCCAGCGAGAACTCCATTTGGACGCCGAGCAGCTCGCCCACCACCTGGACGGCGCTGAGGATGGTCATGGCCAGGAGCCCGATGGTCAGGCCCACGGCCAGGTCGCCCAGCAGCGCCCCGGCGTAGGCCAGTCCCGAACTCCACAGCGTCACACGGGCCGAGCCGAGGGGAAAGCTGACCAGCAGCGCCAGCGCCATGGCCAGGCCCAGCCGGACCCGCCAGCCCACCGCGGCGTGGCCGAAGACCGGCGCCGCCAGCAGCATCCCCGTCACCCGGGCGAGCACCAGCCCGAAGAGCGCCAGCCGTCCGGGATCGAACCAGAGCGAGAACGGCCACTCGGAAGCCACCCCTTCCACGCCGGACGCCTCAGCCCACGAACGAGCCCAAGTGGCCCAGGATGCCACCGGCGAAGTCGACCAGCTGCCGGAGCATCCAGGGACCCAGCAGGACCAGCGCCAGCAGGACGACCACCATCTTGGGGACGAAGGTGAGCGTCTGCTCGTTGATCTGGGTGGTCGCCTGAAAGAGGCTGACGGCAAAGCCCACCGCCAGGCTGAGTCCCAGGAGCGGCGCCGAGACCAAGAGGGTCAACCAGATCGCTTGGCGGAAGACCTCCAACGCCCCGCTCTCCGTCATCGCCACACCCCCGCGCGGCGCTCAGTGGTAGCTGGCGATCAACGACTGGGCCAAGAGGTGCCAGCCGTCCACCAGCACAAAGAGCAAAATTTTGAAAGGAAGCGAGATCAGCATCGGCGGCAGCATGAACATCCCCATGGACATCAGGGTGGAGGCGACCACCAGGTCGATCACCAGAAAGGGCAGGTAGAGCACGAAGCCCATCTCGAAGGCGCTCTTCAGCTCGGAGATGACGAAGGCCGGGATCAGGTCGCGCAGCGGCGCCTCCTGCGGCGTCTTCGGCTTGGGGCCGGTACTGTCCATGGAGACGAAGAGCTCGAGGTCGGACTGCCGCGTCTCCCTCAGCATGAAGGCGCGCAGCGGGGCCTCCGCCCGCTGGAGCGCGGCCTGCTGGCTGATCTGTCCGGCCTGGTAGGGCACCCAGGCCTGCCGGTAGACCTGGTCGTAGACCGGCGCCATGGTGAAGAGGGTCAGGAAGAGCGCCAACCCCACCAGGACCTGGTTGGGCGGCGTCTGCCCGGTGGCCAGCGCGTTCCGGACGAAGGAGAGGACGACCACGATCCGGGTGAACGAGGTGGTCATCACCAGGGCCGCCGGCGCCAGCGCCAGGAGCGTGAGCCATCCGAGGATCTGGAGCGTGGTGGCCACCTGCTGCGGGTTCTCGGCACCGCCGAGCGTCACCTGGAGCGACGGGATCATGGCTCCACCCGCCTCCTCCCCAACCGCTCCGCCAGGAAGTCCCTGAAACGCGCCCCCTCGGGGCCACCCTTCCCCGGCGGGTCGAGCCGCTCCAGCAGCCTGGGATCGCTCACCCGCTCCAGGAGCGTCACCTGGTGGTCGGTCACGCCCAGGAGGAGGAGCTCGTCCCCCAGGCGGACCAGCGTCACGCCGCGCCGCGGCCCCAGCGCCAGCTGGCCGACCACGCGCATCGGCCCGCCCGCGCCCGTCGCATAGCGGCCGACGCCCGTGGCCACGAAGTAGGCGAGGCCGAGGACGGCCAGAAAGGTCACCAGCCCCAGCAGGACCCGCAGCACCTCAGCCCACACCCGTCGCCCCTCCTAACCGAGCTGGCGCAGCCGGTCGGCCGGGCTGAGGATGTCCGTCACCCGGATGCCGAAGTTGTCGTCGACCACGACCACCTCGCCGTGCGCCACCAGCTTGCCGTTGACCAGGATGTCGACCGGCTCGCCGGCGGCCCGGTCCAGCTCCACGACCGAACCCGCCCCCAGCGCCAGGACCTCGCGCACCGACTTGGTGGCCCGCCCCAGCTCCACGCTGATCTCGAGGGGCACGTCGTAGAGGAGCTCCAGTCCCGCCGCCTCCTGGGCGGTCCGGGGCGCGCCCAGCTGCTGCCAGACATGCGACGTCGAGGCGCCCGCGGTCCCGGCTTGCTTCCGCGGGGCCGGGGGCGCCGGCTCGGCCGCGGGCTCCCGGGCCGCGGGCTCCCGGACCGCGGGTACCTGTGCCGCCGGCGCCTCCACCGGCCGGGCCGCCGCTGCAGCCTCCTCGGGGCCGGAGCCGCCGGCGGAGGCGGGCCGCGTGGCCGTCTCCACGATGTTCCGGAAGCTGCCCAGCGGGGCCACCAGGCCCGCCTCCCTGCCCTGCCCGCCTCCCAGCCAGCGGAAGACGAAACCGACCGGCTCGGCAGGAAGCGGTCCCCCCGGCGCCCACCCCTCGCCCGGGCGGAGCTCGACGCTCCGGCTGAGAACGCCCGCCAGCGCCTCCGCCAGCCTCCGCGACCAGGCGTCGAAGAGCGGCTCGGCCGGCTCCACGCCGTTCCCCAGCCAGAGGATCGCCTCCCAGCCGGCCTGGCCGCCGACCGACACGTTCACCCGCCGGCCCCGGGCCGCCGAGGCGGCCTGGCTGGGCGGCGCCGCCTCCCCGTCCACCTCCGCACCCGCGTCCAGGAGCCCGGGCGCCGCGTCGTGCAGCGCTTCCTCCAGCGAACGGGCGAAGAGGTCGGCCAGCGCCTCCGCCGCCTCGCCGGGCAGGCCGGGCGTCCTCTCCTCCTGCTCCAGGCTCCGCCTGAGGGCGTCGATCTCTTCCTGGCTCAAGAGCGAGTCGTCCATGCGCTCTCACCGTCCTCTTCCGGAAGGCGCGCCACGATCTCCACCGCCAGGTGGTGTCCCACCTGGCCGGGACGCGCCACGAACTTGGGCCGTCCTGCCACCGTCACCTGAAGCGGCGCACCCACCCGCTGGTCGAGCAGGATCACGTCCCCCACCTCCAGCTGGATGAAGTCGCGCAGCTTCAGGTGGGCGTGGCCCAGCAGGGCGGTCATCTCGACCGGGACGCGGCGGAGCACGCTCCGCATCTCTTCCTGCCGGTGAACCAGGCTCTCGCCCTCTCGCGTCAGCCAGCGCTCGGCGGAGAGCGCCGGCATGAGCGGCGCGACGCTGGTGTACGGGAGGCCGATGCGGAGGAAGCCCTCCAGCCGCCCGAGGCGAAGGCCGACCAGGAGGCGGACGGCCATGTCGCCCGGCGGCGCCACCTGGGCAAGGAGCGGGTTCGACTCCAGCGCGGCCAGCGACGCGTGGATCGGCGTCACCGACTCCCAGGCTTCCTGCCAGCTCTGGACCAGATCGCGGAAGAGCCGCAGGAGCAGCGCCTGTTCGATCTCGGTGATGGTGCGGACGCGATAGCTCTCCTCGCCGGCCCCGCCCAGCAGGCGGTCGATGAGGCCGAAGGCGACCTGCGGGTCGAGGCTCATCACCGCCTCGCCCCGCCACTCCTCCGCCCCGACGACGCCGATGATGGCGGGCTCCACGATCTCGCCCAGGAACTGCTCGAAGCTGACCATCTCCGCCAGGACGGCCACCGCCTGGGCGCTCCCCCGCAGCCGGGTGGAGAGATAGGTGGTGACCGCGCGGGCGAAGTTCTCGTTGATCATGGCCAGCGTCCGGAGCTGGTCCTTGGAGAGCTTGTCCGGCCTACGAAAGTCGTAGGCCCGTACCCGGAGGGTGCCGCCCGCCCCACCCCCTCGACCGCTCGTCCCGATCACCGACCGTTCCTCCCGTCTGCACCCGCCGGGCGGACCGCCGCCCGGCGCTCACCAAGCCTGACTCCGGCTCACTCCAGCTCACTGCACGACGAAATTGGTGAAGTAGACGCCACGCACCACCACGTTGGGGACGGCCCTGGCCACCTCGCTCTCGATCCGGGCCCGGACCGCGTCCATCCCCTGCGAGCCGGCCAACTCCTTGGCCGTGCTGCCGCGGAGGACGCGGAGGATGGCGTCGCGTACGCTGGGCTGGGCGCTCTTCACCTGGTCGGCCTGCGCCTGGCTGGCCACCTCCAGCACCACGTCCACCTGGATCAGGCGGGGCGGGTCGACGTCGGCCAGGTTGGTGGTGAGCGTCCCCACGTCCACCGCCACCGGCGGGGCCGACTGGGCTGCGGGCTTCGACCCCTGGCCCGGAAGGGCGCAGGCGCCCGAACTCAGGACCAGAAGGAGCACGAGGAGCCCCAGCGCCCAGCCCCTGGAGGCCGGGAGCCGCCCGTCCCCGCTCATGAGGACACCCCCCGCCGGCGCGGCCCGGAGGCCATCTTCCTCCGATAACTCACCACGCGCCGGATCACCTCGTCCGGAGTCTCCGCCACGATCCAGCGGTGGCCGTTGGAGAGCGTGATCACCGTGTCGGGCGTCGACTCGATGGTCTCGATCATATCGGCGTTGATCACCAGCCGGTCACCGTTCAAGCGGGTGAGCCAGATCAAGGCTCATCCCCTTCCTCTCGTCGGGTCGGTCCGGCCCCGACCCCTCCGCGGCCGGCGCGGCCGGATCCGGACCGGGTCCGGGCCCGGGCCCGGCGCCCCGGCGCCCATCACTGCTTCAGGTTGGTGAGCACCTGGAGCATCTGGTCGGCCGTGGTGATCACCTTGGCGTTGGCCTCGAAGCCGCGCTGGGTGGTGATCATGCTGGTGAACTCCTGCGCCAGGTCGACGTTGGACATCTCGAGCGAGTTGCTGCTCACGGTGCCGGCTAGCGTCCCGGTGCCGCCGGGCCCGTAGGTCGGAGCCCCGGAGTTGAGAGAGCCCTGGTACTGTCCACCGCCGAGCTCGTCCAAGCCGCTCGGATTGGAGAACGTTGCGAGGGCTATCTGGGCGATGAATTGCGGCACCCCCGCGGGGGTGATGCCATTGATCGTTCCGTCGCTTGCGATGCTGAAGTCGACGAATTGGCCGGTCTGCGTGCCCAGAGGAATGTGGATTGGACCTCCGATCTGGTTCCCGTTCTGCGCATTGAGAGCCAGCACATACTTGCCGGTCAGGGCGTCGACGAGGTACCCGTTCGAGTCCAGCTTGAAGTCGCCCAGCCGCGTGTACGTGATGTTGGTGGGAGTGCCCGTCGGGGGATTGCCGGGTACGTCGCCCAGTACGAAGAATCCGTCTCCCTGGATGGCCAGGTCCGTGGGCACCCCGGTCGACTGGAGCGCGCCCTGCGTCATCAGCTTGTCGATGCTCGCCAGGCGGACGCCCAGCCCCACCTGCTGCGAGTTGATGCCGCCCACGCCGCCCTGCGGCGCGGCGGCGCCGGCCAGCATCTGGTAGAACATGTCCGCGAAGATGCTCCGCGAGGCCTTGAAGGCCGGCGTGTTGACGTTGGCGATGTTGTTGCCGATCACGTCCATGGCCGTCTGGTTGGCCCGGAGCCCCGAGACCGCCGAGTACATGGAACGCATCATGGCTGGCTACCCCCCTGTGCCGCCGTGCCCGAGCCGCCCTGCTGCTGGGCGGCTGCGATCTGGTCGAGCTTCTGCCGGATCTGCTCCAGCTCGCTCAGCATGCTGAACTGCGCCAGCTGGGTCACCCACTGCGTCCCGTCCATGGGCTGGAGCGGGTTCTGGTACTGGAGCTGGGCCACGAGCAGCTGCAGAAAGCTCTGCTGCAGCTGGACCGCGGCCAGCGGATCGGCGGTTGCCGAACCCGGTGCGGAGCTCGTTCCAGCGGTGCCCGGTGCCGTGCCCGTCGCCGTGGCGGCACCCGTGGTGCCCACTCCGCTCACGTCCATCCCGATTCGCCTCCTTCCTGAGATCGCCCTCGCCTCAGCCGCGTCGCCGCCGGCCTCAGAGCAGCAGATCGACTCCGGTCCCGCGCCAGCGGGCGCGCCGCAGCTCCGGCGGGGCCAGACCCGACTCACCCGCTGCGTTCCCGGGCCAGCCCAGGCCCGGGTCCGGCTGGCGGGCCCCGGGCCCGTGGCCGGCCGGCCCGCCGGCGGCGCCGCCGCCCGGTCCTCCTCCGCCGGCAAGGCCTGCGCCCCATGCCAGGTCAGGCGCGTGACCGGCCGGGCCGAAACCGCTCACGGTCACCCCGCCAAGAGGCACCCCCTGCCGGCCCAGCCCTTCCTGAAGCGAGGGCAGCGCCTGCATCAGCAGGTCATGGGCCGCCAGGCGCGAGGTCTCCAGGCGGATCTCCACCTGGCCGCCGCTGTCCAGCCGGAGCCACGCGGAGAGATCGCCCACGCGCTGCCCGCTGACGTGGACCTGCGCCTCTCGCGCGCCCACGTGCAGCTGCGCCGCCTCCGGCGGGAGCTGCATGCCAGCGCCGGCCGCCCCCCCGTCCGGCCCGGCGACGTGCGGGTGGGTCTGGAGCGGCACCGTCTGCGCCGGCCCGGGAGAAGCGTTCGCCATCACCGAGGGCGCAGGGGCTGCCTGCCAGCCGACGCCGGTGGCCGCGTTGGCGCCATCGGCGCTGGCTGCCGCACCCGCGGTGCCGGTCTCCGCCCCGGACCGCGGCTTCCGGGCGGCCGGCGCCGGGCCGTCGTCCGCCACGGAGGCGGCAGCGGCCGGAGACGTCTCCCCGACGGCCATCCGCGTACGCCCCCAGGCTGCCGAGTCGCTCCCCTGGCCCGCCGCGGCCGGCCCCGGCGCAGTGCCCGGCCCCGCTGCGGCAGGTGCCCCCGCCGGGATGTCTGCAGGCGGCTCGGCTGCACCGGTGGCCGTGTCGGGCGCCGTCGGCTGGCCCCCCTGCTCCGGGAGGGCACGGGCTGCCCCACCGGCACCGGCGCCGGCGCCCTTCTTCTCAGGGCCCTGCGGCTGGACGATCGGTACCGCCGCGGCCTGCCCGCCCACCGCAAGTTCCGGCGCTGAAGGCGCAGCAGGCCCCAAGCCCACTCCGCCGGTCGCAGAGGCAGGGGGTTGCGGCGCAGGGGTGGGGATCCCGCCCTGCGGGGAGGTGATGGCGAGGGGGGCGGACTCCACACGGGCCGCCTCGCCGGCGGCCGGCTCCGGCGCCCCGGCGACCGGGGACTCCGCCTCGCCGGCAGGCACCGCGGGTGCCTCCGCGGTGGTCTGCGGATCGGCTGCCCGCAGGTCGGCAGCCGACGGAACAGCGGGAGCGCCGGCTCCCGCCGCCGGCCGCGCCGGGCTCTCCGGGGGATCCACCTGGCCCGGCCCCGGGAGCCCGGCCAGGGCGCCTGCCAGGGCGGTCACCAGGAGCTGGGCCGGGTCGCCATCTGGAGCGCTGCGGGGCCGCCCCACTGCCGCGTCGCGGCGGTCCAGCGCCGTCCCCAGGAGGGCGGCGAAGGAGGCAGCCCCTGCCCCCGTGCCCGTGCCCGTTCCCGGCCCCGGCCCGGTCACCGGCGTCGAACTCCCCGCCGCAGGGGCAGGGTCTGTGCCGTTGCCAGCCGGTGGGATGGAAGCCCCGTCCAGGGGTGCGATCATGCGGGCTCGCCCCCTTCCTGTCGCTGGCGGAGCCAGCGGAGCCGAGCCAGCTCGTCCAGCTCGCGCTGCTCCTGCCGGTCTGCCTCGATGCGCCAGGCAAGGAAGCGCCGCCGGCGGAGCCGCTCCAGGCTCCGCTCCGCGGTCCGCGCCGAGGCCAGCTGGACGCGCGCCTGCTCCACCCGGGCCGAAGCCTGCTCCTGCTGGATGTGGGCCTCCGCCAGCAGGCGTTCCAGCTCGTCGAGCCAGGCGGCGCGCTGCCGCCAGAGGCCCGACGGGGCGCCGCCCCGCTCCCGGAGCCAGCGTCGCCGCGCGGCGGCGCGCGCCGACTCCAGGAAGCGGCACCGGTCCTCCGCCTCCCTCTCCGCAGCCAGCGCCAGGCCGAGCGCCATCTCGGCGGCGCGGCGCTCCTGGCGCCGCAGATCGAGCAGCCGCTCCAGGCGGAAGCGAAACCGGCTCATCCCGGCACCCCCTGGAAGAGCTCCTCCAGCTGGCGGAGCGTGCTCTCCATCTCCACCCGGCTCTCCTGCCCCTGCACGGCGAAGGCGTTCATGGCGTCGATGCGCGCCAGCGCGTCGTCGATCTCACGGCTCGAACCGGGCCGGTAGGCGCCGACCTGGATCAGGTCCTCCGCCTCGCGGTAGACGGAGAGGAGGCGGCGGTAAGTCTGGGCCAGGGCCTGATGCCCCGGCGAGGTGACCTGGGGCATCAGGCGGCTGACGCTCTCCAGCAGGTCGACGGCCGGGTAGTGACCCCGCGAGGCCAGGCGCCGGCTGAGGACGATGTGGCCGTCGAGGATGCCGCGGACCGCGTCGGCAATGGGCTCGTTCATGTCGTCGCCCTCGACCAGCACCGTGTAGAAGCCGGTGATGCTGCCGCTCGCCGTCTTGCCCGCCCGCTCCAGCAGAAGGGGAAGCGCGGCGAAGACCGAGGGGGGATACCCCTTGGAGGCCGGCGGCTCGCCCGTGGCCAGGCCCGCCTCCCGGGCGGCCATGGCGAAGCGGGTGACCGAGTCCATCAGGAGGAGGACGTTCATCCCCCGGTCCCGGTAGAACTCGGCGATGGCCGTGGCCGTATGGGCGGCCTTCATGCGGACCACGGGCGGCTGGTCCGACGTGGCCACCACGACCACGGAGCGCGCCAGCCCGTCGGCGCCCAGGTCGCGCCCCAGGAAGTCCCCCACCTCGCGGCCCCGCTCGCCCACCAGGGCGATGACGTTGACGTCGGCGTCGGTGCCGCGCGCCATCATGCCGAGGAGCGTGCTCTTGCCCACCCCCGAGCCGGCGAAGAGGCCGACGCGCTGCCCGCGCCCGATGGTGAGGAGCCCGTCGATCACGCGGACGCCCACCGAGAGCGGCTCATCGATGGGCCTCCGCTCGAAGGGTCGCGGCGGCTCGGCCAGGACGGGCCGGCGCTCCTCCACCCGCCATCCGCCTCCCCCGTCCATGGGTTGGCCCAGCGCGTCCAGCACCCGCCCCAGCATCTCCTCGCCCAGGCCGATCTCCAGCCGCCGCCCCAGCGCCTCCACCCGGGCGCCAGGCCGAATCCCCTGCAGCGCCCCCAGGGGCATGAGGAGCGTGCGTCCCTCGCGGAAGCCGACCACCTCCGCCAGCGCCTCCCCCCCGCCTTCCTCCACCCGGCAGAGCTCGCCCACCTCGCTGAGGGGACCTTCCGCCTCCACCAGGAGGCCCACCACCTGGCGGACCCGCCCCTGGCGTGCCAGGAGCCGGCTCCGCCGGACCGCCCGGCTGGCCGCCGCCCAGTGGAGCTCCGGCGCCTGCGGGAACTTGGCCAGCCGGGCCTCAGCCATGGCGGAGCGCCTCCTCGATCCGCCGCCGCAGGGCGGCGATCTCCCGGAGAAGCGTGGCGTCGAAGTCGCCCGCCTCGGTCTCCACCCGGAGGTCGCCGGGGTCCAGCTGCCCGTCCTCGGTGACGCTCAGCTCCACCCCCGGGAAGGCACTGCCCAGCGCCTCGAGGCTGGCCTCCAGGATGGCGCGGTCGCTCCGGCTGGCCAGGATGCGCGCGCGGGAGCGGGGACCCGCCTCGGCCAGGATCCCGCGCACCCGCTCCACCAGCGCCTCCGGCTCGGCCCGGAGCTGCCGGCGCAGGAGGCGGCTGCCCACCTCCACCGCCAGCGCGGCCACCGCGGCCGGGATCGCCTCCAGCTTCGCCTCCGCTTCCGCCTCGGCGCGGGCGAGCACGTCCTCGGCCGCCGCCGCCAGCTCGGCCGCCCGTTCGGCGGCGTCGCCCATCGCCGCCTGGTAGCCCTCCTCGTAACCCTGCCGGCGGCCCTCCTCCAGGCCGGCTGCCCGTCCCTCGTCGAGGCCGCGGCGGAAACCGTCGGCGTACCCCTCCGCCGCGGCGCGCCGGCGCTCCTCGGCCAGTTCGGCCGCGCGCTCCGCCTCTTCCTCCCGGGCGACCGCGGAAGGTGGCTCCGGATCCGGCGGCGTCCGGCGCTCGGGGGGCAGATCCTCCCAGAGGGCGGTGGTCGCCCTCCCTTCCGCCGCTCCTCCGCCCTTCAGCAGCCTAGACAAGGATCTCGTCCTTCCCTCCGCGGCTGATCACGATCTCGCCCGCGTCCTCCAGACGGCGGATGGCGGAGACGATCCGCTGCTGGGCCTCCTCCACCTCGCGCAGGCGGACCGGGCCGAGGTAGTCCATGTTCTCCTGGAGCAGCTGGCCGGCCCGCTGGGAGAGGTTGCGGAGGATCTTCGCCTTCACCTCGTCGCTGGCGCCGCGCAGGGCCAGCGGCAGGTCGGTGTTCAGGTCCACCTCCCGCAGCGCCCGCTGGAGCGAGCGATCGTCCAGGAAGACGAGGTCCTCGAAGACGAACATGCGCTGGCGGATCTCCTCCATCAGCTCGGGGTCGGTGGTGCCCAGGTTCTCGACAATGCTCCGCTCGGTGCTGCGGTCGACGCGGTTGAGCATCTGGACCACCGCCTGGACGCCCGCGATCTCCGTGGAACCCTGGGTGGTGAGGGAGGCCAGCTTCCTCTCGAGGACGCGCTCCACCTCCTTGACCACGTCGGGCGACGTGCGGCCCATGGTGGCGATGCGACGGACCACGTCGACCTGCATCTCGGGAGGAAGCGCGCTCAGCACCTGGGCGGCCTGTTCCGGCGACATGTACGCCATCACCAGCGCCACCGTCTGGGGATGCTCGCCCTCCAGGAAGTTGAGGAGCTGCGCGGCATCGGCGCGCCGGATGAAGTCGAAGGGGCGGACCTGGAGCGTCGTCGTCAGGCGCTGCAGGATCTCGGCGGTCTTCTGGGGCCCGACCACCTGCTCCAGCAGCTGGCGCGCGGCCGAGATGCCGCCTACGCGGACGAACCCCTGCGCCTCCCCCAGGGTGACGAAGTCCTCGAGCACGCTCTGCTCGGTCTCGGGTTGGACCGTCCCCAGGTTGGCCAGCTCCAGCGTCAACTGTTCGATCTCCTCGTCGCTCAGGTGGCGGAAGAGCCCCTGGGAGGCCTTGGGCCCCAGCGCCTGCAGGAGAATGGCCGCCTTCTGCCGCGATCGCAACGCCACCCTCGTCACCTCCCTCCGCCCGGCTAGTTCTCCGAAAGCCAGGATCGGATCACGTTGGCCGCCGTCTCCGGGTCGGCCATCGCCAGCCTCCGCGCCCTCTCCAGCGCCGCCTTGCCGTCCCTCTCCCCGCTCTCCGGCGGCGGGGCGACGGGCGCGGGCGCCGCCGCAGGCTCGGGCTGGCGGGCGAGGAGCGCCTGGATCTCCTGGAGGCGCTCCTCCGCCTGCTTCCTGGCGCGGGCGGCGCGGAGCAGGGCCACGGCGGCCGCCAGCAGCAACACCAGGGCGCCTGCCAGCGCGTAGACGTACGGCGGCTGGAAGAGCGAGGGCCGCGCCGGTACCGGGCGCGCCGCACCCGCATTCGCCGAGCGGAAGGGCATGCCGAGGACGGAGACCGTGTCGCGCCCCGGCTGGGCGCCCACCGCCGCCTGGACCACCTGCTGCAGCGCCTGCTGCTGCCCCGGCGTCAGGTTGGTTCCCACCACCACGGCGACCGAGAGCCGCTGCACCGCGCCCGGGGCCACCTTGATCTGCTGCTGGATGTGGTCGACCAGGTAGTCGGTGGTGGTGTCGGTCTTCTGGTAACTGCTGTTCCCGCCGTTCCCGCCGACGGGGTAGGTGGGCACGCTGCTCCCCGGGGGCAGGTTGGAGGCGGTGCCCGCCAGGCCCGCGGGCGGCGCGCCGGTACCGGTGAACTGTTCCTGGAGCTGGTGGACGCTCTTGACGATGCCGGCGTTGCCACCCGTGCCGCCGGTGCCGGTCGTCCCGCCGGTACCGGTGGCGCCCTGGGGCTGGCTGTACCGGTCGCTCTGGATGGTCTGCTGGTCCATGTTCAGGTCGGCGCGGACGCGGACCGCCACCGGGGTCTGGCCGAAGATCTGCGCGAGAAGGCTGGCCACCGACTGCTGCAGCTGTTGCTCGAAATTCCGCTCCTGGGCCAGGCGCGCCGGCTCGGAGGAAGCCTGGTCGCCCGGGCTTCCATCCAGCGCCCGGCCGAACTGGTCGACCACCACCACGTCCTCCGGCTTCAGGTTGGGGACGCTGGCGGCGACCAGGTGGCGGATCCCGGCCACCTGGGTGGGATCGAGCATCTGGCCGGGCTTCATCTCCACCATGACGGCAGCGCTGGCGGGCTGCTGCTGGGAGACGAAGACGCTCTGCTGGGGCAGGTTGATGTGCACCCGCGCGCCGGCCACCCCGTCGATCTGGAGGATGGTCCGCGTCAGCTCCCCTTCCAGGGCGCGCAGATAGGCCACCTGCTGCTGGAAGGAGCTGGCGCCCAGGGGCAGGCTGTTCATGCTCTCAAGGCCGACCACGCCCGAGGAAGGAAGCCCTTTGGCGGCCAGGTCCAGGCGGAGCTTATACACCTGGTCCTGCGGCACCAGGATGGTCTGGCCCTGGTCCGCGATCTGGTAGGGCACGCCCTGGCTCTGGAGCTGCTGCGCGATCGCGGCGGCGTCCTGGGCCTGCAGGTGCGAGAAGAGCGGCGCCATGGCGGGCCCCCGGTGGCCCAGCAGGGCCGCGCCCGCGACGAGCGCCAGCGCCGCCAGCGCGCCGGCGACCAGCCACCGGCGCTGGCGCGCCTCCAGCCGGTCCCAGAAGGATCGCAGCTGGCTCCCCAGCCCCTTGACGGAGAGACTCATGCCGATCGGACCCGCCCCCATCTGGCTCCACCCGTGCCCGGCGTCGGAAGCCGGCAGCCCTGGTCAGGCCCTAGAGCGGCGTCTGCATGACGCTCTGGTAAGCTGCCAGGGCCTCGTTCCGCACGGTGGCCACCAGCTGCAGCGCCAGCGTCGCCTTCTCGCTCGCGAGGACCACCTGGGCTACGTCAGCGGCGCCCCCGGTGAGGAGCGAAGCGGCCGCCTGCTGCGCCTCCAGCTGCAGCTGGTTGACCCCGTCCAGCGCCCCGGCCAGCTGTTGCGCGAAGCTGGAAGTGGCGGCGCCGCCTTGCGGCTGGACACCCGGCCCGCTCGGCCCTGCCGGGCCCAGGGGGGCGGCGGGGGTGCTCTGTACGGGCGAGATCCCGGTGGGCATCGGACATCCTCCTTCCTACCGCCCGGGCCGGTCAGGCCCGACCCACGGCCAGCGCCTGCCGGAAGAGGTCACGGCTGACCGTGAAGGCGGTCACGTTCATCTCGTAGGCACGGGAGGCGGCGATCAGGTCGATGGTCTCGCGGGTCGGGTCCACGTTGGGCAGCTGGACGTAGCCCCGGGCGTCGGCAGCGGGGTTGCCAGGCTGGTAGTCGACAGGACCCGGCCGCGGGTCGCGGTAGACCCCGGCCACGACGACGCCCTGCGGGCCGTCGCTTCCCCAGGCCTCCTGGAAATAGGCCATCTGCCGCTGGAAGGGCGGAACCCCGGGCCGCGGCGCGGTGCTCTCGACGTTGGCCAGGTTGGAGGCGACGAGGTCGATGCGGAAGCGCTCGGCGGTCAGGCCAGAGGCGCTGATGTCCATCGCCTGCCAGAGGTTCACCGCTCACTGCCTCCCCTCGGTGACAGCGGTGCGGAGGCGCGCCAGCTCGGCTGCCGCCTGGCTGGCCATCGCCTCATACCAGAGGGCGTTCTGGGTCAGGGCCACCACCTCTTGGTCCGGATCGACGCCGCTCCCGTCGGGACGCATCACCGGGGTGGAGGCCACGACCATGGCCTGGAAGCCGCCCGGCGCCGCGGGGTCCTGCACCGCCACCGCGTCCAGGGGCCGATACCCCGGGGTCTCCACGTTGGCCGCGTTCTGGGCCAGCAGCCTCTGGCGGAGCGAGGCCAGGTTGAGGCCCGCCTGCATCTGATCCAGAAGTGGCGATACGGGCGCCATGGGCCGCTCACTTCCTCCTTGCGCGGGTTCCCCCGCCTCCTTGCCGCTGCAGGATCCGGCCGCTTCGGTTCCGGCCCCCTCCCTCGTCCGGCGGTTTCCATCTCCCAAATGAAAACCGCCTCCCGGCGAGAAGCCAGGAAGCGGAGGAAGGATCCCTTGATCCGGCCTCTCCGGCAACCTGGCTGCCCTGCCGTTCCTCGACGAGGGCCCGCGGCTTTGCGTCCCCGGCTTTCGCCGGGTTTGCTCTGAGCGGAGAAACGCCTTATGTAAACCTCTCGGCGGCTCTCTTTCCAGCCACCAGGAAGCCAAGTTCGACTCGCCTCGACAAACTCCTCCCTGCTCCGGAAAGAATTTCTCCCCTCGGCGATTGCGCGCAGGGGAGCGACGAACCCCGCCGGCGCGGGCCGGCGGGGGCCAGGTGGCGGCCGTCTCCCGAAGTAGGGGCCGGCTGCTCAGAGGATGTAGCGGCTCAGGTCGGTATCGGCCACGATGTCGGCCAGCTGCTTCCGGACGAACGTACGGTCGATGCGGATGGTCGCGGGACCGATCTCCGGCCCGTGGAAGGAGACCTCCTCCAGCAGCTTCTCCAGCAGGGTGTGGAGGCGCCGGGCGCCGATGTTCTCCGTCCCCTCGTTCACCCGCTGGGCCAGCTCGGCGATCTCCTCGATCCCCTCCTCCGTCCACTCCAGCTCCACGCCCTCGGTGGCGAGGAGGGCCGAGTACTGCTTGGTCAGCGCGTTCTCGGGCTCGACCAGGATGCGGCGGAAGTCGGCGGCGGTGAGCGGCTCCAGCTCGACCCGGATGGGGAAGCGGCCCTGCAGCTCGGGGATCAGGTCGCTGGGCTTGGAGAGATGGAAGGCGCCCGCGGCGATGAAGAGGATGTGGTCCGTGCGGACGGGCCCGTACTTGGTCATCACCGTGGTCCCCTCCACGATGGGCAGGATGTCGCGTTGGACGCCCTCGCGGGAGACGTCGGGACCGTAACCGGCCCGGCCCGGCTCGGCGATCTTGTCGATCTCGTCGATGAAGAGGATGCCGTTCTGCTCGGCGCGGTAGACGGCCTCGGCCTGGACGCGGTCCTGGTCGATCAGGTGGTCCGCTTCCTGTTCGATCAGGACCTTCCGCGCCTCCGCCACGGTCAGGCGACGGCGGCGCGTCCGGCGGGGGAAGCCCTGGCCGAACAGGTCCTGGAGGTTGATGCCCACCTGCTCGCTTCCTTGGCCGCTGAACATCTCCACCAGCGGCGGCCGGGTGTCCTCCACCTCGATCTCCACCGTCTCGCCCTCCAGCTCGCCGGCGTCCAGCCGAAGCGCCATCTCCCGTCGGCGCCGCTCCAGCGACTCCCGCTCCTCGGGAGAAGGCTCGGGCTCGGGGGCCGCGCCGCCGAAACCCTGCATCAACGCTTCCAGGGGGTTCCTGAAGCCGCTCCTCGGGCGCGGCGCAGGCACCAGCGCCTCCAGGAGCCGCTGGCGGGCAGCCTCCTCCGCCCTCGGGCGGACCTCCTGCGCGTGCTCCTCCCGGACCATCCGCAACGCCGCCTCCACCAGGTCGCGGACCATGGCATCCACGTCGCGGCCTACATAGCCCACCTCGGTGAACTTGGTCGCCTCCACCTTGACGAAGGGAGCGTCCACCAGGCGGGCGAGGCGGCGGGCGATCTCCGTCTTGCCGACGCCGGTCGGGCCGATCATGAGGATGTTCTTGGGCAGGATCTCCTCCTGGAGCTCGGGCGGCAGGCGCCGGCGCCGGAGGCGGTTGCGCAGGGCGACCGCCACGGCGCGTTTGGCCCGGGCCTGGCCGACGATGTACTTGTCGAGCTCCTCCACGATCTGTCGCGGCGTGGGGTCGCGCAGGGGCGCCGCCATGGTCAGCCGAGCTCCTCCACCGTGATCCGGTCGTTGGTGTAGATGCAGATCTCCGAGGCGATGCCGAGCGCCTGGCGGACGATCTGCTCGGCGTCCAGGGAGGTGTTCCGGAGGAGCGCCCGGCCGGCTGCCAGCGCGTAGGGCCCACCCGAGCCGATGGCCATGATCGGCTCGTCGGGTTCGATCACCTCGCCGCCGCCGGAGATGACCAGGAGACCCTCCAGGTCGCCCACCAGCATCAGCGCCTCCAGGCGACGGAGCACCCGGTCGGTCCGCCACTCCTTGGCCAGCTCCACCGCCGCCCGGGCGAGGCGACCGCCCGTCTGCTGGAGGTGGCCCTCGAACTTCTCGAACAGGGTGAGCGCGTCGGCCACGGAGCCGGCGAAGCCCGCCAGGACCCGCCCGCCGGCGAGGCGGCGGACCTTCTGCGCACCGTGCTTGAGGATGACCGACTCCTGGGTCACCTGGCCGTCCGAACCCATGGCGAGCCGCCCGTCCCTGCGGACGGCCACCACGGTGGTGGCATGGATCATCGGCGAGCCCCCTTCGAAGGCCGGGCTTCCCGCCTCACGCCCTCGGGTGCGCTCGATTGTACACCTCGCGGAGGTGGAGGCGCGAGACGTGGGTGTAGACCTGCGTCGTCGAGATGCGGGCGTGGCCCAGAAGCTCCTGGACCA
The DNA here is from genome assembly GCA_029961055.1 of Bacillota bacterium. Taxonomy (NCBI): domain Bacteria; kingdom Bacillati; phylum Bacillota; species Bacillota bacterium. The sequence goes on along the minus strand of JASBVM010000005.1, from coordinate 173,014 downwards.
CCCGGATGTCGGCGCCCCCGTCCAGGAGGTGGGTGGCGAAGGCGTGGCGGAGCGTATGGGGGCTGACGTGCTCCACGTCGGCCAGGCGCTCCACGTACCGGTCGAGGATGTGGCGGATTCCGCGGGCGGTCAGCCTTCCTCCGCGCTGGTTGAGCCAGAGCGCCTGCGCGGCGTCGGCGGCGGGGCGGCGGGCGTGGGCGGCCAGTCGCGGTCGTCCCTCGGCCAGATAGACGGAGAGCGCCCGCACCGCCTGGCCGCCGAGGGGGACGCGGCGCTCCTTGGCGCCCTTCCCGAACAGGAAGAGCTCTCTCCGGGAGAGGTTGAGGTGGGTGACGTCGAGGTGGACGAGCTCGGAGACCCGCGCCCCCGTGGCGTAGAGCGTCTCCAGCAGGGCCTGGTCACGGAGGCCGGCCGGGCTCTGGTCGGGCAGGGCGAGGAGGCGGAAGATCTGCTCCACGTTCATCAGGCGCGGAAGGGGCTTCTCCAGCTTGGGGGCCTCCAGCAACTCGGTCGGATCGACAGCCACCCAGCCTGAGCGCCGCCCGAAGTGGAAAAAGCTGCGCAGGGCGGCCAGCTTTCGCGCCACGGAGCGGTGGGCGTAGCCTTCCTGGAGCGCCAGCGCACCCAGGAAGGCGCGGAGCTGCCCGCTCTCCACCTGGCTCAGGCGTTGGGCGGGCTCGTCGGTGTCCAGCCCGAGCGCTGCCAGGCACTGGAGTACGTCGGTGGTGTACGCCTGCACGGTCAGCGCCGAATACCCCTTCTCCGCCCGGAGGTACCCCCGGTAGGCCTCGAGCACCTCGCCCAGGTTGGTCGCTGCTCGTCCGGGCCCCGTCACGCGGCCGGCCTCCCTTCGGACGACCCACTCTCCGCATCGGACCCCGTCCGGCTCGTTTGATCCTCCCGCCCGGGGACGGGTGGCGACCGCCACCTGCGTCCTCGCTAGGTGCGGCTCCCCTGGGGGAGCGCCACCTCGGCGGGCTGGACGTAGCCGCACTTCCGCCCGCATTGGACCACGGTCCCGTTCCGGCCGCGGTGCTCGACCAGCCAGCCGCCGCAGTTGGGACAGCGCCCCTCCACGGGCCGGTCCCAGCTGACGAAGGTGCAGCGCGGGTAGTTGGCGCAGCCGTAGAAGCGGCGTCCCTTCCGGCTGCGGCGGACGACCAGCTCGCCGCCGCACTCGGGGCAGGCGACACCCACCTTCTCCAGAAGCGGTCGCGTCCGCTTGCACTCCGGGTAGCCCGTGCAGGCCAGGAAGGGGCCGTAACGGCCGTGCTTGATGACCATCGGCCGGCCGCACACGTCGCAGACCTCGTCGGTGGGCTCGCTGGGGAGCTCGACCCGGGCCACTTCGGTCTCCGCCCGCCGGAGCGCCTCGGCGAAGGGCCCATAGAAGTCGGCCACCACCTGCCGCCAGCCGGTCTCGCCCGCCTCCACCCGGTCCAGCTCGCTCTCCATGCGGGCCGTGAACTCCACGTCGACGATGTCCGGGAAGCGTTCCTTCAGAAGCCGCGTCACCGTCCGGCCCAGCTCGGTGGGCACCAGCGTCCGCCGCTCCCGGCTGACATAGCCCCGCTGGATGATCGTCTCGACGATGGGGGCGTACGTGCTGGGCCGGCCGATCCCGCGCTCCTCCAGCGTCCGGATGAGGGTGGCATCGGTGTAGCGGAACGGCGGCTGCGTCCAGTGCTGGGCCGGCACCAGCTCCAGCAGGTCGAGCCCCATCCCCTCCTCCAACGGCGGGAGGGGGCGGTCGCCCTCCGCTCCCTCCCGCTCCTTCTCCCTGCCGCTCTCCTCGTCGCGGCCCTCCTGGTAGAGGATGGTGAAGCCGGGGAAGACCAGCGTCGAGCCGACCGCCCGGAAGCGGTGGTCTCCCGCCTCGATCTCGGCGGTGACGGTGTCGAAGACCGCGGGCGCCATCTGGCTCGCCAGGAAGCGTTCCCAGATCAGCTGGTAGAGGCGGAACTGGTCGCGGTTCAGGTCCTCCTTCAGGCGCTCGGGCGTCCGGGCGACGCTGGTGGGCCGGATCGCCTCGTGGGCGTCCTGGGCTCCGGCGGCCGCGGCGCGCTGGCGCGGGGTGGAGAACTCCTCGCCCCACCGCTCGACGATCAGCTGGCGCGCGGCGTCACGCGCCTCCTGCGCCGTGCGGGTCGAGTCGGTGCGCATGTAGGTGATCAGGCCGACCTCGCCCTCGCCGCCGACGGCGATGCCCTCGTAAAGCTGCTGGGCCACCCGCATCGTCCGGCTGGGGCTGAAGCCGAGCTTCCGGGAGGCCTCCTGCTGGAGCGTACTGGTGATGAAGGGCGGAGCCGGCTGCCGCCGCCGCTGGCGGCGGGTGACCGCGAGGACCCGTCCCGGCTGGCCTGCCAGCTCCGCCATCAGCTGCCGGACCTGCTCCTCGTCGGCCAGGTTGACCTTGGTCTCGCCGCGGCCGCGGTACTCGGCCTCGAACTCCTCCCCGCGGGGCGTCCGCCAGCGCGCCGTCAGCGTCCAGTACTCCTCCGGGGTGAAAGCCTCGATCTCTTCCTCGCGGTCGCAGAGGATGCGGACGGCCACCGACTGGACGCGGCCCGCGCTCAATCCCCGCCGCACCTTCCGCCAGAGCAGCGGGCTCAGCTGGTAGCCGACCAGGCGGTCGAGCACGCGCCGGGCCTGCTGGGCGTCGACCAGCCGGTCGTCGATGGCCCGCGGTTCGCGGACCGAGGCGCGGACGGTGTCGCGGGTGATCTCGTGGAAGGCCACCCTGCAGCGCGCCTGCGGCTCGAGTCCCAGAAGCTGCGCCAGGTGCCAGGAGATGGCCTCGCCCTCGCGGTCGGGGTCGGTGGCCAGGAGGACCCGGTCGGCCTTGGCCGCCTGCTCCCGCAGGCGCTTGACCACCTCGCCCTTGCCGCGGATGGTGATGTAGCGGGGCTGGAAGCCGGCCTCCACGTCCACCCCGAGCTGGCTCTTGGGCAGGTCCCGCACGTGCCCCATGGTCGCCTCCACGTGGTAGGAGCGGCCCAGAAACTTGCCGATGGTGCGGGCCTTGGCGGGCGACTCCACGATCACCAGCGATCGCGTCAAACCGTTCACGCTCCCCGTCGAAGAAGGGGCCTTCGCCCCGGCCCCGGGACAGAAGAGTCTGCCCCGCAGGTACGCTACATTTATACGCTCCCCTCCGCCTGTTGCAAGGAAGCCCGGCCAGCCGCCCTCCTCCCACCTGCTCCGCGCTCAGGAGAGGCCCATCGCCTGCCTGGTCCGCTCCGCCAGGTGGTATCGCCCGGAGCCGTCCCGCTCCACCCAGCCCGCCAGCTCCAGCGACAGCAGAAGCGCGCTGCCGGTGCTGAGGCTCATCCGCGCCGCCTCGCACAGGCCGCTCAGGCCGCGCGGCCCGTCGGCCACAGCCTGCAGCAGGCGCCTCTCCGCCCGCGGCAGGTTGGAGAGGGCACGCGCCAGCGCCCCCGCCTGCTCCGCCTCGCCCGGCCTCCGGCGGAGCCCTCCGCCCAGGGAGAGGGCGGTCAGGATGTCCTCCGCATCCAGGACCATCACCGCCCCGCCGTCGCGCAGGAGCAGGTTGCTGCCCATGGTCTGGGGCCTGCCGGGATCCCCCGGCAGGGCGAGGACGGTCCGTTCCATCTGCTGTGCCGCCTGAGCGGTCAGCAGGGCGCCGCTTCGCAGCGGTGCCTCCACCACCAGGGTGGCCCAGCCCAGGGCGGCGATCAGCCGGTTTCTCCAGCGGAAATCGTGCTTCCGGGGCTCGTGTCCGGGAGGGAACTCGGTCAGGAGCCCGCCGGCCTCCCGCACCCGCCGCAGAAGCGCGGGTCCCCCGTGCTGGTAGCGACCGCCGGGGCCCGTGGCCAGAACGCCCCACGTCGCGCCGCCCCCGGCCATGGCGCCCTCGTGGGCGGCGGCGTCGATGCCCACCGCCAGCCCGCTCACCACACCCACGCCCGCCGCGGCCAGGCGTTCGGTCAGACGGCGGGCGAGCCGGCGGCCCGATTCGCTCGCCTGCCGCGTCCCCACCACCGCCAGGCACGGCTCCCCCGCCTCGGGCAGCCGGCCCGCCACCCAGAGGAGGAGAGGCGGCATCTCCACCTGCATCAGCGCCTTGGGATAACCGGGCGCGCCCAGGAGAAGGGGGCGGAAGCCGTGCCCGGCCGCCTGCTCCAGCGTCCGCCGGCCCAGGTCCGGCCTCCAGGCGGCGGCCACGGCCGAACCCGCCTCGGGCCCCAGCTTCAGGACGCCCGCGATTCCGGCGGCCCCCAGCTCCCACGCCCCCCGGGCCGAACCGGTATGCTCCAGGAGCCGCTGGAGCCGAACCGGCCCGATCCCGGGGAGCGCGGTCAGCGCCGCCACGGCCTCCATCTCCTCCATCGCGCATCACCTCGTCCGTCCCCCTTCGCGTCTTCCATATTCTACCATGCCGGCGAGGTTCCTGCGCCCGCGGCGGTACCCCGGCTGCCGGGACTGTTCGCGGCCTGTCCGCTCCGCTATGCTCACGGGGGGAGGGAAGCGCTTGCTGGGGAGCATCGGTCCGACCGAGCTGGTGGTCATCTTTCTCATCCTGCTGCTTCTCTTCGGGGCCCAACGGCTTCCGCAGCTGGCTCGCTCCATCGGGCAGAGCGGCCGGGCCTTCCGCCAGGGGCTGGAGGGAGAGGAGGACCGGGCGCCCGGCGCGGGCGCCCCGGGCGACGGGCCCCGACCCGAATCCGGTCGGAAGGACGATTCGGCTTCCAAGTAAGCCTTCCGTCAACCTTTGCGCTTCGTTGGATGCCGCGGAGCGTTGGACTTTCATTGGCGGAACGCCTCATTTTTACCTTGCGAAGCGTGCGAAGAGGCGTGCCGGGCGGGTATGCTGGGGGCAGGACCACTACGGCGCGAGCCGCCTCCGGCGGCAGGAGCGGGCGTCCAAGTGTGGGTCTCGCGCGGTTCGCGCCGCTCGGGAGGAAGCAGCCACATGAGTGAGCCAGGGAACCACCTGGAGGAGTCGTCCACCAGCCAGCTTTTCGATCTCGTCATCATCGGCGGAGGACCTACCGGGCTCTTCGCCCTCTTTTACGCCGGCATGCGCCAGATGCGGACGCTCCTGGTGGAGAGCCAGCCCTTCCTCGGCGGCCAGCTGACCGCCCTCTACCCTGAGAAGGAGATCTACGACGTCGCCGGCTTCCCGAGGGTGCAGGCGGCGGAGCTGGTGGAGAACCTGGTCGAGCAGGCCCGCTCGGGCCATCCCGAGGCGGTCGTCCGCCTGGCCGAGCGGGTGACGGGGCTGGCGGCCAGCGAGACGTCCCGTCCGGGACGACCGGTCTGGACCGTCCGCACCGACCAGGATCAGTACCGGGCCCGGGCGGTCCTCATCTGCGCCGGAATCGGCTCCTTCTCCCCCAAGCGCATGGACCAGCCGGGCGTGCGGGAGCTGGAGGGACGGGGCGTCGAGTACACCGTCCGCAACAAGGAAGCCTACCGCGGCCAGCGGGTGCTGGTGGTGGGTGGCGGCGACAGCGCGGTCGACTTCGCCCTCATGCTCGCGCCGGTGGCCTCCCACGTCACCCTGATTCACCGGCGGGGCGAGTTCCGCGCCCAGGAAGAGAGCGTGGAGCGTCTGCGCGAGAGCCCCGTGGAGATCCGCCTCTTCCACGAGCTCCGGCGCGTCGAGGGCGAGGGCCACGTCACCGGCGCCGTCCTCTTCGACAACCGGACGCAGGAGGAAAGCCACCTCGATCTGGACTCCGTCGTCATCGGCACCGGTTTCGCCGCCAACCTGGGCCCCATCCGCGACTGGGGCCTCGACCTGGAGGGCAACCAGATCAAGGTGAATACCCGCGGAGAGACCAACCTGCCCGGCATCTACGCGGCAGGCGACATCTGCACCTACCCGGGCAAGCTCCGCCTGATCGCCACCGGCTTTGGCGAGGCGGCCACCGCCGTCAACAACGCCAAGGCCTACCTGGAGCCCGGCGCCGCCGCCTTCCCGGGCCACTCCAGCGAGAAGATGGCCAAGGCGCGCTGATTCCGGCCGCCGCTGGCGCGCGCTCCGCCGACCGCCGGCCGTGCAAAGGGCAGGGAACGCAAGGAGCCGCTCCGGGGCGGCTCCTTGTGTTCCCTTTCCGCTCTCTTTCCAGCGACCGCCCGGCCGGCGCGCGACCGGTGGCTCAGGCGGCCCGGTGGGCGATCAGGTTGAGCGCCGAGCCGGCGCGGAACCACTCGATCTGCTCCTGGCTCAGCGAGTGCCGGACCGGGAAGCTCTCCTCGCTACCGTCGGCATGGCGCAGGCGGACGGTCAACTCCTTGCCCGGGGCGAGCCCGGCCAGGCCGAGGATGCTGATCCTGTCCGCCTCCTGCACCTTCTCGTAGTCCGCCGGGTCCGCGAAGGTGAGGGGCAGGATGCCCTGCTTCTTCAGGTTGGTCTCATGGATGCGGGCGAAGCTCCGCGCGATCACCGCCGCGGCCCCCAGGTAGCGGGGCGACATGGCCGCGTGCTCGCGGCTGGAGCCCTCGCCGTAGTTGACGTCGCCCACCACCACCCAGCGGATGCCGCGCGCCTTGTAGTCGCGGGCCACCTGGGCGACGGGCAGCCCCCGCTCCCCGGTAAGGAGGTTGAGCGTCCTGCCGGTCTCGCCCGTGAAGGCGTTGACCGCACCCAGGAACATGTTGTCGCTGATCCGGTCCAGATGGCCGCGGTAGCGGAGCCAGGGGCCGGCCGGCGAGATGTGGTCGGTGGTGCACTTCCCCTTCACCTTGAGCAGGAGCGGCAGGTCGACGAAGTCGTGCCCGTCCCAGGGCGCGAAGGGCTCCAGCAGTTGCAGCCGCTCGCTGTTCGGGTCCACGCGCAGCTCGACCGCCTTCCGCTCCGCCGGCGGCGCCACGAAGCCGCTCTCACCGCCGGCGTAGCCCTGCGCGGGCACCTCCGGCGCCGGAGCCGGCGGCTCGAGCCGGAACCGGCTGCCGTCCGGCGCCTCCAGCTCGTCGGTGAACGGGTTGAAGTCCAGCCGTCCGGAGAGGGCGAAGGCCACCACCATCTCGGGCGAGGCGATGAAGGCCAGGGTGTCCCGGCTCCCGTCGTTCCGCCCCGGGAAGTTCCGGTTGAACGAGGTGATGATGGAATTGCGAGCCCCCGCCACCCCGGGCGTCGAGCCCTCGGCCGGCGGCTGCCGCCGCCACTGGCCGATGCAGGGGCCGCAGGCGTTGGCCAGCACGGTGGCACCGATCGCCTCGAAGGCGTTCAGCTGGCCGTCCCGCTCGATGGTGGCCCGGATCTGCTCCGAGCCCGGTGTCACCAGGAAGGGGACCCGCGCCTTCAACCCGTGCGCGGCCGCCTGCCGCGCCACCTCGGCGGCGCGGCTCAGATCCTCGTAGGAGGAGTTGGTGCAGCTGCCGATCAGCGCCGCCGACAGCTCCAGGGGGTATCCCTCGCGCCGGGCCGCCTCGCCCAGCTCGGAGACGGTCCGGGCCAGGTCGGGCGTGTGCGGCCCGACCACGTGCGGCTCCAGCCGGGAGAGATCGATCTCGATCACCTGGTCGAAGAACGCCTCCGGTCTCTCCTCCACCTCGGGGTCGGCGGCGAGCAGCTCCCGGTGGCGCTCCGCCAGCTCGGCCAGCGCCTCCCGTCCGGTGGCGCGCAGGTAGACCGCCATCCGCTCGTCGAAGGGGAAGACCGAGGTGGTGGCGCCCAGCTCGGCGCCCATGTTGGTGATGGTCGCCTTCCCGGTGGCGCTGATGGAGCGGGCGCCGGGTCCGAAGTACTCCACGATCCGGTTGGTGCCGCCCTTGACGGTCAGGATGCCCAGGAGCTTCAGGATCACGTCCTTGGGGGCCGCCCAGCCCTCCAGCCGCCCGGTCAGGCGGACGCCGATCCGCTTCGGGTAGAGCACCTCCCAGGGGAGGCCGGCCATCACGTCGACGGCGTCGGCCCCGCCCACGCCGATGGCCAGCATGCCCAGGCCGCCGGCGTTGGGCGTGTGCGAGTCGGTGCCGATCATCATGCCGCCGGGGAAGGCGTAGTGTTCCAGGATCACCTGATGGATGATGCCCGCTCCCGGCTCCCAGAAGCCCAGCCCGTACTTCTCCGCGGCGGACTTGAGGAAGTCGTACACCTCCCGGTTGGAGATGAGCGCCTGCCGCAGGTCGGGCCCTGCGCCCGCGAACGCCTGGATCAGGTGGTCGCAGTGGACCGTGGTGGGGACGGCCGCCTCGTCCCGGCCGGCATGGGCGAACTGCAGCAGCGCCATCTGCGCGGTCGCGTCCTGCATGGCCACGCGGTCGGGGCGGAGGGCCAGGTAGCTCTCGCCGGGCCGGAGTTCCTGGTGCTCGGGGTCGTCCAGATGCCCCAGGAGCAGCTTCTCCGCCAGGCTGAGCGGCCGACCCAGCCGCCTCCGGACCACGGCCAGGCGGGCCTCCATCTCTTCATAGACGTGAGCCACGAATTCCGGTGTGGATTCGATCGTCGGCAAGGGGTGCGCCTCCCTCTGCGGCGGCGCCGAGCCCCCCGGCCGCGCGCCGCCGCGAACGCTCGCGACGGGACCGCCTTTCATTATACTCGGCGCCTTCCGCCCCCGGCTGGCGGGCACCGGGAGGCCGGGATGCGCAGGAACCGCCAGCGCCGGCGGCGTAGCGGTGATCCCGTCAGCTTCCTGGGGAGACGGAATTCGCCTGACGCAAGGGAGGAGGTCGCTGCGGAGATGCAGGAGCCCGAAGCATCGCTGAGCTCGGAGAAAGGGTGCTTCGCCTGCGGGAGCGAGAATCCCCATGGTCTCCACCTCGAGGTGAGGCGCGTGGCCGGCGGCTGGGAAGAGGCGCACTTCACGCCCCAGCCGTGGCATGCCGGCTGGCCGGGCATCGTCCACGGCGGGCTGGTCTCGACGCTGATGGACGAGGTGATGGCGTACGTGGCCTACCACGACGGGGAGCGGGCGGTCACCGCGCGCATGAGCATCGAGTACCGCCAACCGGTCCAGGTGGGAGAGCCGGTGGTGGTCCGCGCCCACCGGGTGGGCGGACGGCACCGCCTGGTGGAGATGGAGGCGGAGATCCGCGAGGAGAGGTCGGGCAGGCTCCTGGCCAGCGCCCGCGCCACCTTCTGGCGCCTGGAGGGCGACTCCCCCCACCAGGCGTGAGGAAGGGGCCCGCAGCCCCTTCCTCGCGCGCCCCGCGCGGCCGGCCTCCCCTGGGGGCTCCGCGCTCAGAGCTTCTCCGACACGGACTTGGCCTGCATGAAGAGGAGCAGATAGTCGTGGCTGCCGGTCTTGGAGTCGGTGCCGGACATGTTGAAGCCGCCGAAGGGATGGACGCCCACCAGCGCGCCGGTCGACTTCCTGTTGAAGTAGAGGTTGCCGACGTGGAACTCGCGCCGCGCCCTCTCCAGCCGCTCGCGGTTCCGGCTGTAGACGCTGCCGGTCAGGCCGTAGACCGTGCCGTTGGCGATCTCCAGCGCGTGGTCGAAGTCGCGGGCGCGGATGACCGCCAGCACCGGGCCGAAGATCTCTTCCTGCGCGATGCGGGCGTCGGGCGGCACGTCGGCGAAGACGGTGGGTTCGATGAACCAGCCCTCGCCCGGGATGGCGCGGCCTCCGGCCACGAGCCGCCCCTCCGAACGTCCGATGTCGATGTACTGGAGGATCTTCTTGTACTGGCCCTCGTCCACCACGGGACCCATGAAGGTCTCGGGGTCGTCGGGCCGGCCCACCCGGATCGCCTTGGCCGCCGCCACCAGCTTCTCCAGCAGCGTGTCGTAGACGGGCTCCAGAGCGATCACCCGCGAGGCGGCGGAGCACTTCTGTCCCTGGAAGCCGAAGGCGGAGGTGATGATCCCGTTGACCGCGTCGTCGAGGTCGGCCGTCTCGTCGACGATGATGGCGTCCTTGCCGCCCATCTCCGCCACCACCCGCTTGATCCAGCGCTGGCCGGGACGGACCTTGGCCGCCTCCTCGTTGATGTGGAGGCCCACCTCCATCGAGCCGGTGAAGCTGACGAAGCGGATGCGCGGGTGCTGGACCAGGTAGTCGCCCACCTCGCCGCCGGGACCGGGCAGGAAGTTGATCACACCGTCGGGGATCCCCGCCTCCATCATCACTTCCATGAACTTGGCGGCGATCACGGGCGTGGCCGAAGCCGGCTTGAGGATGACGGTGTTGCCCGCGACCACGGCCGAGCTGGTCATGCCGGTCAGGATGGCCAGCGGGAAGTTCCAGGGCGGGACGATCAGGCCGACGCCCAGCGGTATGTAGTAGTTCTCGTTGTCCTCGCCCGGGATCCGGGTCAGCTCCTGCGGCTGGGCGAGGCGGACCATCTCGCGGCCGTAATACTCGAGGAAGTCGATGGCCTCGGCCACGTCCGCGTCGGCCTCGACCCAGCTTTTCCCCGCCTCGTAAACCTCCCAGGCGTCCAGCTCCAGCTTCCGGCGACGCATGATGGCTGCGGCCTTCCAGAGCACGCGCGCCCGGGCGCTGGCGTCCCAGTGCTGCCACGTGCGGAAGGCTTCCTCCGCCGCCGCCAGCGCCTGGTCCGCCTCCGCGCGCCCCGCGCGCGCCACGAGACCGACGACCTGGTCGGGCCGAGCCGGGTTGGTCGACCGGATCTCCGCCTGGGTGCGGACGGGCCGCCCGCCGATGATCAGGTCGTACCGCCGGCCGAACTCCGAGCGGACCTGTGCCAGCGCGCGCTCCATGGCCTCCCGCCTCTCCGGCGCGCGGAAGTCGGTGACCGGCTCGTTGACAAAAGGCGGCATCATCTTCCTCGATCCCCCCTTGACCTGGACCCGGACGGGGCCCCGCTCCCCCGGGATGTCCATCGTGACCATCTTAGCTTCTCCCCTCGTCCCCGGGTGTCCCCATGCCGGGTGAGCACGGGGAAGACGTATACAATACTTCTCGCTTGTGGATGCTGCGGGAGGGGACGCACATGCGGACGGATCCCCGGGTCCCACCGGCACCGGTGGCGCGATCGGCGCGCGGGCGCTTCCGCGCGCGCTTCCGTTGGTACGGGTTGCTCGCCCTCCTCCTGGGCGCCCTGGCCGCCTGCTCCGGGCAGGCGGCGCCCGCTTCCTCCCGGCACGCAGCGGCCGGCCACCCGGTCCAGGCCGCGAAGGGGGGCGGCGGTACGGCCGCCGCTTCCGGCGCCGCCGCCAACGGCGGACGAGGCGCCGCGGCGGGCGAGGTCTCCCCCGGCGGGTCGGGCCCCCTGGCCGGCGGGGCGCTCCTGATCGCCGACCGCTACAACCACCGCCTGCTGCTGGTGGACGAGCGGAAGCGGATCCTCTGGTCCTACCGCTTCGCCCCGCTCTGGGCCGGCAACCGGCCCGCCGACGGCCCCGACGACGCCTTCTTCACGCCCGGGTACGGCAGCATCATCACCAACGAGGAAGACCACCACGTCATCGCGGAGATCGACCCGGTGAGCGGGCGTGTCCTCTGGCACTACGGCCACCCCGGGGTGCCGGGTGCCGCCCGGGGCTACCTGAACGGCCCCGACGACGCTTACCGCCTCAGCCCGAAGGAGGCACGGCTGGCCGGGGTACCCCAGGGAACCACGACGGTCGCCGACATCCGCAACTGCCGGATCCTCTTCATCGCCCCGGACGGCCGCGTGGTGCGGCAGATCGGGACCACCGGCGCCTGCCTCCACCGGCCGCCCCGCTACCTCGCCAGCCCCAACGGGGACACCCCGCTTCCCGACGGCGGCATGCTGGTGACCGAGATCGGCGGCTCCCACGTCCTCCGGCTCTCCCCCCGGGGGCAGGTGCTCTGGGATCTGAAGCTGCCCGGACTGACCTACCCCTCCGACGCGCAGCTGCTGCCCGACGGCAGCATCCTGGTGGCGGGGTACACCGACCCCGGCCAGGTGCTGCGCGTGACGACCAGCGGGAAGGTGCTCTGGCGGTACGCCCCGGTCTCGGGAGCGGGCAGGCTCCGCCTGCCCTCCCTGGCCATCCGCCTGCCCAACGGGTTGGTCGCCGTCAACGACGACGCCGACCACCGCGTCGTCGTCATCGACCCCGCGAGCGACTCCATCGTCTGGCAGTTCGGCGTGACCGGCGTTCCCGGGGACGACGCCACCCACCTGGACGTGCCCGACGGGATGAACTGGGTGCCCGCCTCCGTGGCCGCCCGCCTCGCCGCCGGAGCGGGTCGATAGGCCGGGGCCGGCCCCGCCGCGGGGGCTCGGCGGCCGCCCTCCGGAGGCTGCCGCGCGCGGCTCCAGTCGGCCAGGAGCGCGGCCAGGCCCCGGATCGAACGGTCCACCTCCGCGGGGCGGCTGTCGGAGGCACCCAGCTCCAGGAGGAGCGCAAAGGGTGAGAGGTCCTGGTTGTAATCCCCGGCGGTCAGGAGGATGCCGCTCACCAGCCCCGGATAACGGCCGGCCGCCAGCTCCCGCAGCTGGCGGGCGAAGGCCAGGTTGGCCGCGTAGTGCGGGTCGCCCCGCCCGACCACCAGCACCACCGGAGCCGCCCGTCCCAGCCCGGGGACGTCGACCGCTCCCTGGGGCGCCAGTTCGCGGTGGACGTCCAGGAGGATGGAGCTTCCTCCCCGGGCCAGGAGGGCGAGGGCGCTCCGCCGCGAACGCCGGTAGGCGCCCCGATCGTGGGGAAGGTGGAGGCTCGGGTCGAAGCGGGCGGCCAGTCCCTCCGCCGCCAGCCTGCGAGCCAGGTGGCTGGCCGCCTCCTCCACGGTCCGGGGCCCCGCTTCGCCTCGGCCGGCGGTGTACGCCTCGTCGTTGTGGGTGACGTAGAGGCCCACGCGCAGCTGGCGGGGCGGCGCCCCCACCGCGACGCGCCGTCTCCCCGCCTCCCGGCCGCCGGGTGCCTGCCCTCCCGCCGGTCCGGCCCGGGAAAGGGGGCTTCCCGGACGGCGGGGTGCCTCCACGGGCTCGGCCCAGGCCGTCCCCCCCTCCACCCGCACCACCCGGTACCAGCGTCCCCGCGGCGAGGACCAGGCGTCGCCTGCGCCGAGCAGGCGCCCGGTCCGCCAGAGCAGGGCCGACGGAGCCCGCAGGGCCACGGGCGGCCCGGAGAGCCGCTCGTCCCCCCAGGGCCCTCCCCGGGCCAGCGCGTCCGGCCCGTAAGGCCCGGCCCACCAGCCGCCCACCAGCAGGACGAGCGCCACGCCCAGGCTGAGCCCGCCCCGCCCCGGACCGCCCGCTGCGGGCAGCGGGCGGCGCGTATACCGCCTCCACGCCCGCGCGGGCCGCCGGGCCAGCCGTCGGCGTCGCCCCCGGGCCGGCGGCAGCAGGCGGGCGCGGAGCCAGCGGAAGCCCTCGGTCAGGAGGACCGCGACGAAGCCGGCGATCACCGTGCTGTCCAGGACCCCCGCCCCGCCCAGGGCGGCGAGGGCGCCGGGCACCGCCACCAGCGAGGCCAGGAAGACCGAGACCAGGTCGTTCCCCAGCACCGCCAGCGTGGCGGCGACGTAGGCGCCCCGTACGGAGCCGCCCAGGAGCGCGCCCAGCAGCCCGCCCGCCAGGCCCGGAGCCCAGGTCGGGTCGGCGAAGGTGGAGAGGGCGCCCTGCCCCGCACCGGGGTCGGCGGGCAGGAGCTGGTCGCCGGCGAAGACCACGGAGAGGGTGAGGACCGAGGCGACGGCCGCATGCGCCTTCTCCTCGCGCCGGTCGGCCCCCAGCAGGAGGTAGAGGCTGATCCCCAGGGGGATCAGGGTGGCGGCCGGGTTGAACCGGACCGACCCCCAGGCGACGGAAGGGATCCAGCCGCTGACCGCCAGCAGGGAGAGGAGAAGCCAGGCCTGGCGTGGAGCCAGCCCGAGGGCCTCGAGGACGTGCTGGCCCGCCCCCAGGGAGAGGGCGGCCAGGGCGCCCACGGCCAGGATCGAGCCGACGGGCCAGACGTCCGGCAGCTTGGGCCCACCTCCCCGTGAGAGCTCGCGCTCTAGCCTGCCCGCCCGGAGCCGGCCGGCATCCGGGGGCCGCCGCCCTCGAAGGCGGTCGCCGGCCCCGGTCGCCGGCGCCGGTCTCCCGGCGCCCGATCCGGCGTCGAGAGAGGAGCAGAGCCGTCCCACGCCGAAGCCGCCTGATCGTGGAGGTGGAACGATGGCCGAGCATGTGGTCATCCTGGCGGGTGGCCGGGGGGAGCGCTTCTGGCCGCGTTCGACGCCCACGGTGCCCAAGCAGTTCATCCGCCTCTTCGGGCAGCGGACGCTCCTCCAGGAGGCGCTCCAGCGGGCGCGCGCCCTGGTGCCGGAGGAGCGGATCTGGGTCTCCAGCGCCGCCGAGTACGAGGCGTTGCTGAGGGACCAGCTTCCTCCGGCGCTGGTGGCGAGGCGCCTGATCCTGGAGCCGGTCCGCCGCGACACGGCGGCGGGGATCGGCTGGGCGGCGCTCCATCTGCTGGCCGCCGACCCGGAGGCCGTCCTGGTGATGATGCCCGCCGACCATTACCTCTCCGACCTGGATCCCTTCGCGCTGGCCGTCGACCGGGCCGTCCAGGCGGCGCGCCGGGGGGCGCTGGTGACGCTGGGCATCCGGCCCTCCCGGCCCGAGACCGGCTACGGCTACATCCACCTGGGCGGGCCGCTGGGGGCGGTGGAGGGCGCCTATCGGGTGGACCGCTTCGTGGAGAAGCCGGACACGGAGACGGCGCTCCGCTTCCTGGAGGAAGGGAGCTACCTCTGGAACAGCGGCATCTTCGTCTGGCAGGCGCGCAGCATCCTGGAGGCGATCGGGCGGCGGCTGCCCACGCTGCGCGAAGGTCTGGAGCGAGCCTGGGAGGCGCCGCCCGAGGAGAGGGCCGCCCTCTTCGCCGGGCTCCCGGCCATCAGCATCGACTTCGGCGTCATGCAGGACGAGGCGCGCCTGGGCGGCGACGTAGCCGTGGTCCCGGGCCGTTTCACCTGGGACGACGTGGGCAGCTGGGCGGCGCTGGACCGGCTGACCGAGGCGGACGAGCGCGGGAACCGCGTCTGGGGGGAGGGGCTGGCGCTGGCGGCGACGGGCTGCACCCTCCACAACGAGGAAGCGGGGCACATGCTGATCGCCTTCGGCACGCAGGACCTGCTCACCGTCCATACCCCGCGCGTCACCGTGGTGGCACCCAAGGCGCGGGCGGCGGACTGGAAGGAGCTTCTGGCCGCCCTCCGGCGCCAGGGCTACGGGCGGCTGGTGGACGATGTGGGCGAGCGCCCGCCGGCGGAGAACCCGGCGCCCGAGGCGGGAGCGCCCTGGGGGGCGGCACCCACGGCGCCCGCGGCGGGCCGGGCGGCACCGGGAGCGGGGGCCGGCCGGCCGTGAGCGGGCCGGTCTGGCTGCCGCTGGCCTACAGGATGGGGCCGGAGCCCGAGGTGCTCGGCCAGGCGCTGGAGCGCCTGGAGCGCCTTGACGCGCCGGCAGGCGCCTGCGTCGTCCTCCCCGAGTACCTGGCCTACACCCGCGACGCCTCGAGGGCGGCGCTGGCCGCCCTGAGCGAGGCCGCGCGCCGCCTCGGCCTCAACCTGATCACCACCCTCAATCTGGTCCCGGAGGAGGTGGGAGGCCGCCTGCCGGGCGCCGAGCCGGGCGCCGCCTACAACACGCTGGTGGTGGTGACGCGGCACGGCGAGCTGCACACCCCGCAGGCCAAGGTGACCGTCCAGTCCTTCGAGCAGCGGCACTACGACCCCCGCTTCGCGGAGATCGGCGTCCGGCCGTACCGCCGGCTCCACCGCGTCCGCCTGCGGCCGCCCGGCGGGGAGGAGCCGTTGACGGCCCTCTTCCTGATCTGCAGCGACGTCTACCTGCCGCTCCTCAGCGTGGCCGATCCGGAGGTGCTGCGGGCGCAGGTGGCGGTGATCCCCGGCAACTTCGGCCGCGGCGCCGAGCGGGCGGTGCGCGAGGTGCTGGCGGCCTTCCGGGGCCCGCTCTGGCAGGAGACCGTCTTCGTCAACGCCTACCAGGAAGAGAGGCCCGGCCGCCCCCCGGTGGCGCGCCGGGTGGAGGAGGTGCGCGCCGCCCAGGGGACGCCCGGTCCGCTTCCTGACGCCTTCGCGCGCATGCGCCTCTTCCGGAGGAACACGGTGGTCTATCCGGACGAGGTCGCGCCCAACTTCGTGCGCATGGCGGAGCTCACCGACCGCGACGGCGGCCGCTTCAGCATCCCGATGTCGGTGCTGGACCTGGAGCCGGTGGTGGACGAGTACCCGTGGACGATCCAGCTGTGAGCCCGGGGCGGCAGCGCGCGGAAGGGCCCGCTTCCCGACCCGATCCGGGGCTCGAACGCCTGGAGGCGGGCCTCCTGGTCCTCCGCCCGCCCATGCCCGGCCCGCTGGGCTGGACCAACAGCTACCTCGCCCAGGCCGGCGACGGGCGCTGGAGCGTCCTCGACCCGGGATTCGACTGGCCGCCCGCCCGCCGCCTCTGGGAGGAGGCGGCGAGGGCTCTGGGCTGGACCGCCGGCGTGCTGGAGCGGGTGGTGGTCACCCACTTCCATCCCGACCACCTGGGGCTGGCCGGCTGGCTGGTGGAGCGGTGGGGCGGCCGCGTCCTGGCCCATGCCCGGGAGCTCCCCCTGATCCGGCAGGCCAGCACGACCTCCTCCTCCCGGCTGGCCGGCGCCAGCCGGCGGCTGCGGCGCCACCTCGTGGAGAACGGGATCCCGGAGGAGGCGGTGGACGGGCTGATGGCCGCCAACGCCTTTCTGGCCAAGCCGTCCCATCCGATCTCGCACCTCGAGCCGCTCCATGACGGGGCGGCCTTCCGCTTCGGGCCGCATCCGGCGGTGGCGCTCTGGACACCCGGCCACACGGCCGGCCATCTGGTGGTCCACCTGCCCGAGCCGGGCTTCCTCCTGAGCGGCGACCACGTCCTCGGAGGGATCACGCCCAACATCAGCCTCTGGCCTTCCGGAAGCGTGGAGCCTCTGGAGGAGTACCTCGGCTCCCTGGAGAGGCTGGAACGTCTTCGCGTGCGGCGGGTGCTGCCTGCCCACCGCAGCTCGCTGGAGGACCTGGCCGGTCGCCTGCGGGAGCTCCAGGCGCACCACCGCCGGCGCCTGGAGCTCTGCCGCCGGCTGGTGGAGGGGCGACCCGCCACCGCCTACGAGCTGCTCCCCCAGCTCTTCTCCCCCGACCTGGCCGAGGAGCAGCAGCTCTTCGCCCTGGGGGAGACGCTGGCGCACCTGCGCTGGCTCCAGCGGCACGGGCGCGTCCGCCTTCTCCCGGGCTCGCCCGCCCGCTATGTCGCCCGCTAGCGGGCGTCCCCACCCCGGGGAAGAATCAGGGGCGGAGACCGGCCGCGAATCGCCTGGGTTCCAGGAAGAGGTCGATGGCGTCCACCGGACTGGGTACCACCAGGTCGACCACCTGCAGCAGGGGCGGGTAGAGTCCCTCGCCGCCCAGCACCGCCACCGCCAGCTCGGCCACCTCCAGCATCGCCTGGTCGTTCCGGCCGTTGCCGACGGCGGCGCAGTGATCGGCTCCCAAGCTGGCCAGGAGCCGGCGCTTGGCGGCCGACCCCTCGCCGCCGCCCAGCACCGTCACGTGGACGGGAAGGCCGCGGAGCTGCCCGGACACCGAGCCATAGGTATCGGCCGTAACCACGTGCACCTGGCACCGTTCGCCCAGGGCCGCCAGGCGCGGGCGGACGCCGGGCACCAGCTCCCCGTGGACGGCCAGCGTGCCGTTGAAGTCGAAGACGACGTGTTCGATCTCGATCGGACTCCGCCCGGGGATCTCGATGCGCAACGGCAGGTGGCTCACCCCCACCCCTCCAGTCTACCCGGGCGCAGGAGAGTCGTCCGTCGGGACGTACCCACGGCTAGGAAGGAGGCCCGCCCTGTGCAGCGACATCGCGATCCCGAGGAGGTTCTCGGCCACCAGCGCGCGCGTGCCGCCGACTCCCTGCGCTGGATCGGCATCCTGGACCTGCGGCCCGGGATGGAGGCGGCCGACCTCGGTTCCGGACCGGGCCTGGTCGCCCTGCAGATGGCCGAGCGGGTCCGCCCCGACGGGCGGGTCTGGGCGGTCGACCGGAGCGTCGAGATGGTGGAGCGAGCCCGGCGCCTGGTGGCCGAGGCGGCGATGGAGACCTGGGTCCGGCCTCTGCAGGCGGACCTCGCCCGGGTGGAGCCGGGGGAGCTCCCCATCCCGCCGGGCAGCCTCGACCGGATCCTGATCGCCAACGTCCTCCATCACGTCGAGCGGCGCGTCCACTTCCTCGCGCTGGCGCGGAGCCTGCTCCGGCCGCAGGGGCGTCTCCTGGTGGTGGAGTTCGATCCCGGCCGCGGCCTCCGCTTCGGCCCCCCGGTCGAGGAGCGCCTGACCTCCGCCGACCTCGAGGAGGCGGCCGGCGAGGCGAGGCTGGCGCTGATCGCCGGCGGCGACGCCGGTGAGGCCTGGTACCACCGCCTCTTCACGCCGGCCTGAGCCCCCCCTCCCCCGCCCCGGCGCCCCCCAGCCGGACCGGGCGCGCCAGCTGGGCGGCCAGGGCCACGTCCTCCGGCTCGATCTGCTCGCGCCCCTCCAGGTCCGCCAGGGTGCGCGCCACCCGGTGGAGCCGGTCCCGGGAGCGGAGGCTGAGCAGCCCCGCCGCCTGGACGCGCGCCAGCATCCGCGCAGCCGCAGGCTTGAGCGGCGCCCGCTCGCGGAGCAGCGGGCCCTCCAGCCGGCCGTTGAGGGGCCCGCCCCGGGCCCGCTGCATCCGGCGGGCGCGGCGGATCCGTTCCACGACCTGTGCCGTCCGGATCGGGTCGCTCCGGCCGCCGGGCTCGGCCTCCACCTCCACGTGCAGGTCGATCCGGTCGAGGAGGGGAGCGGAGAGGCGCGCCTCATAGCGCTCCACCTGGGCGGGCCGGCAGTGGCAGACCTGTCCCGGGGCGCCCCGCCGGCCGCAGGGGCAGAGGTTGCGCGTGGCCACCAGCGTGAAGCGGGCCGGCAGGCGGACGCTGCCCCAGGCGCGGGAGAGCCGGATCTCGCCCGACTCCAGCGGCTCGCGCAGCGCCTCCAGCACCGGCGGGGCGAATTCGCCCACCTCGTCCAGGAAGAGGATCCCGGTATGGGCCAGGGTCGCCTCGCCCGGGCGGAGCGAGGCGCCGCCGCCGAGGATGGCGGCCATCGTGGCCGAGTGATGGGGCGCGCGGAAGGGACGGTCGAGCGCCAGGCCGAGGCCGGCAGCGCTGGCGACGGCCGCCCGCTCGAAGCGCTCCTCCTCGTCCAGCGGCGGGAGGATACCGGCCAGAGCCTGGCCGAGAAGCGTCTTGCCCACGCCGGGCGGGCCCGTGAGAAGCAGATGGTGCCCGCCCGCCGCCACCAGCTCCAGCGCCCGCTTGGCCGCCGACTGTCCTTCGATCTGCTCGAGGAGGACCGGCGGGCGCCCGGCCGCCGGCGGCGCGGAGGCCGGGGCCGCCTCGCCCGCCCCCGACCGCGGCCGGCCCGGCGCCCCGGCCAGCGCCTGCGGCAGCCCGCGGAGGCGGTCCAGCGCCACCACCTCCAGGCCGGGCAGGAGGCTGAGCTCGGTCTCGTTCCCCAGCGGGACCACCGCGCGGCGGAACCCTTCCTGCACCGCCGCCCAGGCCATGGGCAGCGCACCGTGGACGGGGAGGAGCCGCCCGTCCAGCGCCAGCTCCCCCAGGACCAGCGTCGTCTGCAGGGAGGCGGCGGGCAGGCGGAGTTGGCCGCTGCCCAGCAGGATGCCCAGGGCGATGGCCAGGTCCAGGTGGGTCCCCGCCTTGGGCAGGCCCGCGGGGGCCAGGTTGACGGTGACCCGGCTGGAGGGGAAGGTGTAGCCCGCGTTGCGGATCGCGCTCCGGACCCGGTCGCGACCCTCCCGCACCGTCCCGCTGGCGCCGCCCACCACGGCGAAACCGGGCAGGCCGCGCCCCACATCCACCTGCACGTCCACCCGCCGACCCTGCACGGCCAGGAGCGTCGCCGAATGGACCACCGCCAGCATGGCCCTCACCCCCTCCACCCGGGATCCGGGGGAGGGTTCGGCATTCGGTTAGCCATTTCCTTCCAGCTGATCGGCGACGCGGCCCAGGAAGCCGGCGACGGCCTCGGGCCCCTCGGCGTGGAAGCGGGCGGCGGTCATCCCGCCCTCGGGCGCCTCCTCCCGGCCCACCCGCACCGTGAAGGCCGGCGGCGGCAGCAGGCGGAAGGCCGACTCGTCGGTGACGTCGTCTCCGGCGTAGAGGACAGCCCATGCCGGCCACCCCGGCCCCGCCACCTCCTCCAGCAGGGCGAGGACCGCGCGGCCCTTGTCCCAGGCGACATCCGGACGGATCTCCAGGACCTCCTTGCCGGGCGTGATCACCAGGCCCCCCTCGGGCGCGGCCTCGCGGACGGCCGCCTCCACCGCGGCGCGCACGCCTTCCACCGCCTCGGGCGCCACCCGGCGGAGGTGGACGCTCGCGGTCAGCCCCTTGGCCTCCACGCGCGCCCCGGAGACCTCCCGGAGCCCGATCCGCGCCAGCTCGACGGCCCGTTCCACCTTGGCCTGCGCCTCCTCGGCCAGCGGGTGGATCCGCCGCCGTCCCTCCCACTCCATCTCGAAACCGTGGTTGCCGACCAGCGCCAAGCCGGGGATGGGCAGCCGCCGGCGCAGGTCCTGCAGCGACCGCCCGCTGACCACCGCCACCAGGCCGCCCGGCGCCCGGACCAGCCGCCGCAGCGCCTCCTCGGCGGCGGGGAGGAGGACGGCCTCCTCCGGCCGCTCCGCCAGCGGCGCCAGCGTCCCGTCGTAGTCGAGGAAGAGCGCCAGCCGCCGCCCCTCCCGCAGGCGCGCCAGGAAGGCGTCCTGCCACTCCCCTCCCCCGGAGGCCGCCGTCTCCTCCAGGGCGGTCAGGAACTCCTCCTCCCAGCGGTAGATGTCGTGCCCGCGGACGAAGGCGCGCATGGCCCGCATCCGCCGGCGGCGCTCCTCCTCCGGCATGGAGAGGGCGCGGTGGATCGCCTCCGCCATCGCCTCCACGTCGTAGGGGTTGATCCGGATGGCCCCCTCGATCTCCTCGGCCGCCCCTGCCAGCTCGCTGAGCAGGAGGACGCCGCGCTCGTCCACCTGGCACGCGATGTACTCCTTGGAAACCAGGTTCATCCCGTCCTGGAGGGAGGAGACGAGGGCGACGTCCGCCGCCCGGTAGAGTCCCGCCAGGGTGTGCGGAGGAAGCGGTCCCTCCAGGTAGACGATGGGCTCCCATCCCCCCTCCGCCCAGCGGGCGTTCACCCGGGCCACCGCCTCCTTGACCTTCGTCTCCAGCTCCCGGTAAGCGGGGATGCTGCTGCGGCTGCGGCTCACCTTCTGGACCATGCGGAAGCGGCCGCGCCACTCCGGGCGGAGTTCGAGGAAGCGGTCGACGGCGGCGATCCGCTCCGGGATCCCCTTCGTGTAGTCGAGCCGGTCGACGCCCAGCACCAGCCGCTGGTCGAGCAGGCCGGCCTTGCGGGCGAGCCTCCGGAAGGCGCGCACGGCCGCGGCGGAGGCCGCCTCCTCCTCCAGCGCCCCGAAGTCGACGCTGATGGGGAAGGCGGCGACCCGCGTCCGGTGCCCGTTCCACTCCACCGTCCCCTGGTCCCGCTCCACGTGGGCGCCCAGCTCGCGCTCCACGCAGTCCAGGAAGTTCTCGGCGAAGCGCGGCAGGTGGAAGGCCAGAAGGTCGTTGGCCAGGAGCCCCTCGAGGATCTCGGTCCGCTGCGGAGCGATGCGGAAGACGTCCCAGGGCGGCCAGGGGATGTGCCAGAAGTGGCCCAGGCGCACGTCCCGGATCTGCCGGCGCGCCAGCTCCTGGCGGAGCAGCGCGGGCAGAAGGGCGAAGTGGTAGTCCTGGATCCAGACCAGCGCCCCCGGACGGCACTCCTCCGCCGCCGCCCGCGCGAAACGCTCGTTGACGCGCCGGTAGGCGCGCCAGAAGCGGCGTTCGAAGCGGGCGAGCGAGGGCAGCAGGTGGCAGAGCGGCCAGAGCGCCTGGTTGGAGTAGCCATTGTAGAAGCCGGCCACGTCGCGCTCGGAGAGCCAGACGCGGCGAAGCGTGTACGCCGGGGCCTCCGGCGGGACCGCGAGGCGGTCGCCCGCGTCGACCGCCTCGCGGTCCGCCGAGCCGCTGCCCCAGCCCACCCAGGTGCCGCCCGCCGCCCGCAGCACCGGATCCAGGGCGGCCACCAGGCCGCCGGGCGGCCGCTCCACCACCACCCCGTGCTCCCGGCGGCGGTGGACGTAAGGCTCGCGGTTGGCCACCACCACCAGCTGCCGGCCCGCCAGCGCGGTCGCCGCGCGCGCCTTCCGCGGGTCCCGCGCCGCCTCGCTCACGCCCTGCCTCCCGCCGGGCGCGCCCGCTCCACCGTCGCCTCCAGGAAGTCCAGGAGCGCCGGCGCCAGATCCGGCCGGTCCAGGGCGTAGCGCAGGTTGGCCGTCAGCCAGCCGAGCCGGTCTCCCACGTCGAACCTCTCCCCCTCCACCTCCCGCGCCCTGACCCGCCCCTCTCCGGCCAGGACCCGGAGCGCGTCGGTCAGCTGGATCTCCCCGCCGTGGCCCGGCGGCAGCTTCTCCAGCACCCCGAAGACGGCGGCGTCGAGGACGTACCGGCCGATGATGGCCAGGTTGGAAGGCGCCTCGCCCGGCTTCGGTTTCTCCACCATCGCCTGGACGCTGTAGCTCCGCCGGCCCAGCGGCCGACCGTCGATCACCCCGTAGCGGGAGACCTCCTCTTCCGGCACCGGCTGGACCGCCACCACCGAGGTGCCCGGTTCGGCCACCTCCAGGAGCTGGCGGAGGGCCGAGGGCTCGCCGCGGATCAGGTCGTCGGGCAGGAGGACGGCGAAGGGCTCGTCGCCGACGTGCATGCGGGCGCAGAGGACCGCGTGCCCCAGTCCCAGAGGTTGCTTCTGGCGGACGTAATGTACGCTGGCCATCTCGCCGATGCGCCGGACCATCTCCAGCTCCGCGGCCTTCCCTTCCTTGTTCGCCAGCGCCGCCTCCAGGTCGAGCGAGCGGTCGAAGTAGTCCTCGATCGAACCCTTGTTGGCGCTGGTGACGATGAGGACGTCCTCGATCCCCGCCTCGACGATCTCCTCCACCACGTACTGGATGGCCGGAGCGTCGACGATGGGCAGCATCTCCTTCGGCTGGGCCTTGGTGGCCGGCAGGAAGCGCGTCCCCAATCCCGCCGCCGGAATGACCGCCTTGCGCACGGTTGGCACTTCCGGATCCCCCCTCTCGGCGCCGCCTGGGCATCCGCTTCTACGAGGCCGCCCGGCCGGCCTCCCCCTCGCCCAGGAAGCTCCGCCGGTGAAGCGGGCTCGGTCCGAGGCGGGCGATGGCACGACGGTGCGACGCCGTGCCGTAGCCCTTGTTCCGGGCCCACCCGTAACCGGGACAGAGCCGGTCCCACTCCTCCATCTGCATGTCCCGCATGACCTTGGCCACCACCGAGGCGGCGGCGATGCTGAGCGAGAGGTGGTCGCCCCCCACCACCGCCTCCACCCGCATCTCGGGCAAGCCCAGCGGGGGAGGGTTCGGGCCGTCCACCAGCACCGCCTCGGC
Source organism: Bacillota bacterium (assembly GCA_029961055.1). Lineage (NCBI taxonomy): Bacteria > Bacillati > Bacillota > Bacillota bacterium. Next base: position 149,596 of record JASBVM010000005.1, on the reverse strand, counting down.
CCGCACCGGCAGGGCGCGCACCGCCCGCTCCATGGCCAGGAAGGTGGCCCGGCGGATGTGCAGCCGGTCGATCTCCTCCACCGACGCCTCCCCCACCGCCCAGGCCACCGCCACCTCCAGGATCCGGGGCAGGAGGCGGCGGCGTGCCGGCGCCGAGAGGCGCTTGGAGTCATCGACGCCCTGCAGGCACCCGGGATCGACCCACGGAGGCAGGACGACCGCCGCCGCCGTCACCGGCCCCGCCAGCGGACCCCGCCCCACCTCGTCCACACCTGCCACCCGCCGGAGGCCCAGTGTCCACCAGCGTGCCTCACGAACCAGGTCCGGCATCTTCCGGCGCCTCCAACGTCAACCGGCCCAGGCGGCCGTGGCGGAAGTCGGCCAGGAGGACGCCCGCGGCCCGCTCCAGGTCCAGCAGCCCGCCGGCCAGGAGCGCGCCGCGCCGCCGGGCGACCGCCTCCAGCGGAGCCTGCCCCGGCTGCCAGCCATAGGCGGTCTCCAGCACCGCGGGAGCCCGGGCCGCCAGCCAACCGGCCAGGAGGTTCGCGGCCTCCTCCTCGGGCACCGTCTCCGGGCCCACCAGCTGGCAGACGGCGAGGAGGCCGAGCACCTGCCGGTTGCCCAGCGTGGGCGGAAGCACGCCCGGCAGGTCGAGGATCTCGAAGCCCCCGGCCCGGACCCATTGCTCCCCCCGGGTGACGCCGGGAACCGCCCCGGTCCGGCTGGCGCTCCTTCCCACCAGGCGATTGAGCAGCGTCGACTTGCCGGTGTTGGGCAGGCCGACCACCATCACCCGGGGCAGGCGCCGCGCGCGGAGTCCCTGCCGCGCTGCCGCCAGCGGAGCCAGCTCGCGCCGCAGCCGGGCCGCGTCGCGGTCCTGGCGCAGGTCGAGCGCCACCGCCCGTTCGCCCGCGGCCCGCAGCGCGGCGAGCCACCGACCCGTCAGGAGGGGATCGGCCAGATCCGCCTTGGCCAGCACCAGGAGCCGGGGACGGCCCGCCACCATCCCTGCGAGGGCCGGGTAGCGGCTGGCCCGGGGGAGACGCGCGTCCAGAACCTCGACGACGACGTCGACCAGGCGCAGCCTCTGCCGCACGAGCCGCAGCGCCCGGGCCATGTGGCCGCGCAGGAGACCGGGCCGGCCCCTTCGACCTTCCGTATTTCCGCCTGGCATGGGACGACCCCTTCCTTCCACGCTGGACGCTTCTTCGACGTCCGATCGGGTCCGAAGGGCCGCCGCCCGACTAGCCCCGTCGCCGCCGAGCATACTAAGCTTGCGCATCGACGAGTTGCAGTGGGGAGGGCGAAGCGTTGGCGTACACCGATACCTTCGGCCAGTTCAAGGAGGAGCTCGCACAGCGCGTCGGAGTCGCACGGGAGATCGGCATGAGCCAGGGCACCATCGTCGACCAGGCCAGCCGCATCGGGGACTGGCTGGTGCGTGAGGTGGAGCCCAGGAGCCCCGAGCAGCGGCTGCTCAAGGAGATGTGGCAGGTGAGCAACGAGGCCGAGCAGCGGGCGCTGGCCAGCTCGCTGGTCAAACTGGTCGGGCGCTTCTGAGGGGAGGGCCGCGCCACCCGGCCGGCCGGAGCGGCAGCCGGGGGCCGGATCAGAAGGGACCGCCCAGCCAGGCGAAGCGGCTGGGGGGCCACCATAGGAAGATGGCCTTGCCCTCGATCAGCTGGTCGGAGACCGGACCGAAGTAGCGGCTGTCCTCGCTCTGGGGCCGGTTGTCGCCCAGGACGAAGATGTACCCGGGAGGCACCCGGACCGGCGCCAGGTTGCTCCGGTCGGGGAGATGGGTGTACGGCTCGGCGACCGGCCTGTGGTCGACGTAGACCGTCCCCTGCCGGATCTCCACCGTCTCGTTGCCGGTGGCGATCACGCGCTTGACGTAATCCTTCGAGCCGTCCCAGGGGACGCGGAAGACCACGATGTCCCCCGGCCTGGGCGGCCCGAAGAGGTAGGCGAGCTTGAAGACCAGGAGTCGCTCCTCGGAATAGAGCGTCGGCTCCATGGACGGGCCTTCGACGACGAAGGCTTCCAGCACGAAAGCCCGGACGCCGACCGCGATCAGCAGGGCGACCAGGATCACTTCGAGGGCGTCCCGGACGGGGCGCCCTCGTTCGACCGTCATTGCTGTTCCCGTGCGTCGCTGCCGCGAGTGGGCCGCTCCTGCCTGCGCTCCCGCACCCGGGCCGCCTTTCCGGTCCGCCCGCGCAGGTAGTAGAGCTTGGCACGCCGGACCGATCCCCGGCGGACCACCTCGATCTTCTGCACGCGGGGCGAATGTAGGGGGAAGATCCGTTCCACGCCCACCCCCGAGGCGATGCGCCGCACCGTGAACGTCTCCTGGAGTCCGCCGTGCTTCCTGGCGATGACCGTGCCCTCGAAGACCTGGACCCGCTCACGGCCACCCTCGCGCACGACGGTGTGCACCCGGACCGTGTCGCCGGGGGAGAATTCGGGAATCCCTTGCTTGAGCTGTTCGGTCTGCAGAGCCTGAAGCCAGTCCATCCGTCCCCCACCGTCCTCCCCATGACGCGCCACATTATAGCATCCGACCCTCTTCGCGCAGCACCTCGGCCAGGAGCTGCCGGTCGCCGGGTCCGAGCTCCGCCTGCGCCAGCAGGTCGGGGCGCCGCTGGAGCGTCCGCCGGAGCGCCTCCTTCCTGCGCCAGCGGCGGACGGCCGCGTGATCGCCCGAGAGAAGCACCTCGGGCACCGCCAGGCCGCGGAAGACCCGCGGCCGGGTGTACTGCGGCCCCTCCAGGAGGCCGCTGGCGAAGGAGTCGTCCCGGGCGGCGCCCGGCCGGTGGAGCACCCCCGGCAGCAGCCGGACCACCGCGTCCACCACCACCAGCGCCGCCAGCTCCCCGCCGGAGAGGACATAGTCGCCCACCGAGAGCTCCTCGTCCACCACCAGCTGCCGGACCCGCTCGTCCACGCCCTCATACCGCCCGCAGAGCAGGATCAGGTGCGGCAGGCCGACATACTCCCAGGCGCGCTTCTGGTCGAAGCGATCGCCCTGCGGGCTGAGAAGGATGACCCGGCTGCCGGGCCGGCGCAGCGCCTCCGCCGCCCGGACCATCGGCTCCACCTTCATCACCTGGCCGCCCTCGCCCCCGAAGGCGGCGTCATCGGTCACGCGGTGGACGCCCTCCGCGAACTGGCGGAGGTCGACGGCCCGGAGGTCGGCAAGGCCGGTCTCCCGGGCCTTGCGGAGCATGCCGGTCGCCAGGACCGCCTCGACCATCTCCGGAAAGATGGTGACCACGTCGACGCGCAGACCGGCGCTCATCGCCCTTCCTCCAGGCCGGGCGTCCCGGGCGGCAGGTCGACCACCATGGTGCCCTGGGAGGGGAGCAGGAGGCGGACCACGTCCCGGAGCGCCGGCACCCAGAGGAAGCCTCCTCCCACCTTCCGCACCCGGTAGACGTCGTTGGCGGGCGGATGCTCCACCGCCTCCACCACCCCCAGGAGCCGCCCCTCCGGCGTCCGCACCTCGAGGCCGACGATCTGGTGGTCGTAGAACCGCCCCTCGGGAAGCGGCTCGAGCTCCGCCGCCGGCACCTGCAGCTCCGCCCCGCGCAGCGCTGCGGCCTGCTCCCGCACCTCCACCCCGCGGAACTTGATCAGGAAGAGGCCTCCCCGCCGCCGCACCCGCTCCACGTCGTACCAGCCGGGCGGAGCGCCCTCCGATCCTTCCACCCAGTACCGCCGGCGCCGTCGGAAACGCTCGGGGAAGTCGGTGAGCGGCTCCACCGCCACCTCGCCCCCGACGCCGTGGGCGGTGCGGACGCGGCCGACGGTGATCCGCTCCACCCGGGCCAACTCCTCACTCCTCCACGTCCACCTCGGCGCGGAGACCGGCTCGGGCGGCCGCCGAGCGGAGCACCGTCCGCACCGCCTGGATGATCCGTCCCTGCCGCCCGATCAGCTGCCCCACGTCCCCGGGGTCGAGACGGACGCGGTAGCGGACGGTCTTCGCCTCCGGGTCGGCCTCCTCCGAGATCTGGACCCGTTCGGGGTGCTCGACCAGCGATTCGACCAGGTGCTCCAGGAGCTGCCGCAGCGTCTCCCGAGGCCGCACGCCGGCTCAGTCCCGCGCCTCGGCGCTTCCGCCCTCTCCGGCCCCGGCGGCCGCCTCGCGGGCCTCTCCGGCGCTCGCCGCGGCGGCCTCAGCCGTCGAGCCGCCCTGGAGCCGCCCGAAGATCCCGTGGTGCCGGAAGAGCGCCCGCACCGTCTCGGTCGGCTGCGCGCCCCGGCGCAGCCAGAGCACCGCCTTCTCGGCGTCGATCTTGGAGACCGCCGGCTCGGCGAGGGGATCGTAGTAACCGATGGTCTCGATGAAGCGGCCGTCCCGGGGCGAACGCGAGTCGGCCACCACCACGCGGTAGAACGGGCGATGCTTGGCTCCCATGCGCCGGAGCCGGATCTTGACTGCCATCCGATCGTCTCCCTCCCTGTCGCTTCTCGTTGCTGGCCGTCGCTTCCCCCGTCTTCGTCGCCGGCCGTACCGTCCCCGGTTCCGGTCCCAGGCGCGTCAGAAGGGGAGCCGCGGCCCCTTCCTGCGGCGCTTCCGCTGCCCCGGCGCCGCGGCGGGCTGCGGCCCCGGGCGCCCCGCCCTGCCGGGGACGGCACCGGCCATGACCCCCTTCATCCATCGCCGGACCTGGTCGAAGTCGCGCAGCAGCCGGTTGACGTCCTGCACCTGCGTGCCGCTCCCGCGGGCGATCCGCCGCCGGCGCGAGCCGTCGATGATCTCCGGTCTGCGTCGCTCCTCCGGCGTCATGGAGAGCACCATGGCCTCCACGTGCGCCAGCTCCCTCTCGTCCACCTGGGCGCCGCGCAGCCCCTTGAGCGGCCCCATGCCCGGAAGCATGCCGAGAAGCTGATCGAGCGGCCCCATGCGGCGGACCTGCCGGAGTTGCTCCACGAAGTCCTCCAGGGTGAAGCTGGCCTCCCGCAGCTTCTCCTCCATCCTCCGCGCCTGCTCGGCGTCGAAGGCCTCCTGGGCGCGCTCGATCAGGGTGAGGACGTCGCCCATACCCAGGATCCGGCTGGCCATCCGGTCCGGATGGAAGGCCTCCAGCCCGTCCAGGCGCTCACCGGTGCCGACGAACTTGATCGGTCGCCCGGTCACCTCGCGCACGGAGAGCGCCGCCCCGCCGCGGCTGTCGCCGTCCAGCTTGGTCAGGACGAGGCCGTCCACGCCCAGGCGGCGATGGAAGGTCTCGGCCACGTGGACGGCAGCCTGGCCGGTCATGGCGTCCACCACCAGCAGGATCTCGGTGGGGTGGATCGCATCCTTCATCCGCTCCAGCTCGGCCATCAGGGGCTCGTCGATCTCCAGCCGCCCGGCGGTGTCCACCAGCACCACCTCGCGGCCGCTCCGCCGGGCCTCTTCCACCGCCCCCCGAGCCACCTCCACCGGATCCCGCGCCCCGGGCCGGCTGTACACCGGGAGCTCCGCCTGGCGGCCCAGCGTCTGCAGCTGCTCCACCGCCGCAGGCCGCGCCAGGTCGGCGGCCACCAGGAGCGGCTGCCTCCCCTGGCGCCGCAGCCAGAGGCCCAGCTTGGCCACCGTCGTCGTCTTGCCGGAACCCTGGAGCCCCACCAGCATGACCACCGTGGGCGGCCGCGGGGCCACGGCGAGGCGGGCCTCGCCCGCGCCCATCATCCGGGTCAGCTCTTCGTGGACGATCTTGACCACCTGCTGGCCCGGCGTCAGCGAGCCCAGAACCTCCTCGCCGATCGCACGCTCGCGGACGCGCGCGACGAAGTCGCGCACCACCCGGAAGTGGACGTCGGCCTCCAGCAGGGCGAGCCGAACCTCGCGGAGCGCCTCGTCGACGTCCTTCTCGGTCAGCCTGCCCCGGCCGCGGAGCCGCTGGAAGGTGGCCTTCAGCCGTTCGGAGAGCTGTTCGAACATGCCCTCCCTCCTCTCGGTGACTTCGGCCCGGAGGCCCGGCTGCGGGCGATGGCCGGCCACCCGCCACCCCTGTGAAGGAGAAGCCCTTTACACGAACAGTGCGAGTCTAGCCAAGCGGCGGCTCGCCTGTCAAATGGGGAGGTGCTTCCTCCCCGGCGGCCTCCGCGCCCTCTCCTCGCTCCAGGTCGCGAAGGGCTTCGGCGCCGGCCCTCCAGAGGGCGAGGAGGCGACGTCGCTCGGGCTCGGGCAGGTCGAGCCGCTCCAGCTCGCGGCGGAGCGCGCTCCACGCCTCCCGCGCGGCGCGCAGGCGCGCTTCCTGCCGCTCTTCCCGCGCCAGGAGCCCCAGCGCCTGTTCGTACCCCTCCATCTGCGAGATGGCGCGACGGATCTGGTCGTGGACCGCCTGGCGGCTGACCCCCAGGAGCTCCGCCGCCTCGGTGAGGCTCAGGTCCCGGTCGAAGGCGAGCTCGAGCACGCGCTGCTGCCCCGGGGTGAGAAGGGCGCCGTAGAGGTCGCGCAGAAGCCCCACCCGGACCGCCTGGGCCAGGGGGTCGGGGTTCATGCCGGCTCCTCGCCCCCGGTCTCCAGCGGGGCGAAGAGGGCGTCGACGAAGGCCTGGGCGTCGAAGGGGCGAAGGTCGTCGATCCCCTCGCCCACCCCGATCCAGCGCACGGGAATGCCGAGCTGCTCGCGGACCGCGAAGACGATGCCGCCCCGCGCGGTCCCATCCAGCTTGGTCAGGACCACCCCGGTCAGGCCGATGGCCTCGCGGAAGAGCCGCGCCTGCTGGAGCGCGTTCTGGCCGGTGGTGGCGTCGATCACCAGCAGGCGTTCGCGCGGCTCCCCGGGCGCCGCCCTCCCGATCACCCGGTCGATCTTGCGCAGTTCCTCCATCAGGTTGCTCCGGGTGTGGAGGCGGCCGGCCGTGTCGACCAGCACCACGTCGGCCGACCGAGCCCGGGCCGCCTGGACGGCGTCGAAGGCGACCGCCGCCGGGTCGGCGCCCGCCGCGTGGCGCACCAGGTCGCAGCCGGCGCGCTCCGCCCAGACGGCCAGCTGCTCGGCCGCCGCCGCGCGGAAGGTGTCGGCCGCGGCCAGGATCGGCCGGTGCCCGCCGGCCGCCAGCTGGTGGGCCAGCTTGCCGATGGTGGTGGTCTTGCCGACCCCGTTGACGCCCGCGAAGAGGAGGACGGCCGGCGGCCGCTCCAGGTCCAGCTCGCCCGCGGGACCGCCGGCGAGCGCCTGGACCATCTCCTGGCGGAGCGCGTCCAGCACCTCCTGCGGGGAGCTCCAGCGCCGGCTGCGCCAGCCCTCGCGCAGCCCGCCGACCAGCCGCTCCGTCGCCTCCACGCCCACGTCGCCGGTGATCAGCACTTCCTCCAGCTCGTCGAAGAGCGCTTCGTCCACCGTCCGGTGGAGCCCGACGGCCGCGAGGAGCCTCTGGGCAAAGCCCTGGCGGCTGCGCGCCAGGCCCGCCCGGAGTCTCGCCAGCCATCCTTCCTTCTCCGCCATCGCCGCTCCATCTCTCCTCGTGGCTCCCGGGAGCCCCGCGGGGGTCAGTCGCCCGCCGCCTCGGCCAGCTCCACGTGAAAGAGTTGCGATACGCCCCTCTCGGCGCTGGTGACGCCCCAGAGCCGGTCCGCCGCCTCCATGGTGGCGCGCTGGTGGGTGATGACCAGGATCTGGAGCCGCCGCCCCTGCTCCTTGAGGAAGCCGGCCAGCCGCGCCACGCTCGTCTCGTCCAGCGCCGCGTCCACCTCGTCCAGCACCGCGAAGGGCGAGGGGCGGACCTGTTCCAGGGCGAGGAGGAAGGCGACGGCGGTCAGCGCCCGCTCGCCCCCGGAGAGGAGGCTGAGCGGCGCCCGCCGCTTCCCCGGGAGGCGCACCTCGATCTCGATGCCGGGTTCCCCTTCCTCCTCGTCCGTCAGGCGCAGGCCCGCCTCGCCCCCCTGGAAGAGGCGGACGAAGATCTCGCCGAAGGCCCGGCGCACCTCTTCCAGCGCCTGGCGGAAGCGGCGCTCGCCCTCCTGGTCCAGGTCGTGCAAGAGCTTCTCCAGGTTGCCCCGCGAACGTTCCAGGTCCTCCAGCTGGCCGGCCAGATAGCCCAGGCGGGCCTCCAGGGAGGCGAGCTGCGCCGGCGCCCCGGAATGGACCGGGCCCATCCGGAGGAGCTCCTCCTCCACCTTCTGCCGCCTGGCCTCCAGGGCCGCCTCGGATTCCGCGGGCGGCTCCGCCTCCTCCGCCCACTCCGCCCCCAGGCCGGCGGCCGCCGCCTCGCGCCGGACGGACTCCGCCTCCGCCTCCAACCGGGCCAGCCTCAGCCGCGCCGCCTGCAGGCGCTGGGCCGCCTGCTCCGACCGGCGTCGGGCCTGCTCCAACGCCCTCTCGGCCGCCTCCGCCCGGGCCCGGGCGGAGGCCTGCCGCTCCGCCAGGGCCGCCGCCCCGGCCTCCAGCCATTCGACCCGCCAGGCCTGGCGGGCCAGGCCGGCCAGCAGGGCGGCCGCCTCCTGCGCCAGCGACTCCGCCCGCGCCTCCGCCTGCCGCGCCCGCTCGATCCGCTCCCGCGCCAGCCGCTCCAGGCGGAGCGCCTCGTCGGTGGTCCAGGCCAGCTCCCTGGCCAGCTGGGTCGCCCGGCTCCGGGCCTGCTCCCAGGCGAGGCGCGCCTCCTGGAGCGTCGACGCTGCCGCCTCCTGCCGCCCCCGTGCCCCGCGCAGCCGCTCCTCGGCCAGCCGCCGGGCCTCCTCCGCCGCCGCCAGGCGCGCCTCCGCCTCCGCCAGCTCCCGCTCCGCCGCTCCCGCGGCCGGCTCGGGACCCGCCTCCCCGGCACCGGCGGCCGCCTCCTCCCCGGCCGGGCCGGCGGCGGACTGCGCGTCCCGGCGCAGCTCGGCAAGCCTCGCCCGCGCTTGCTCGGCCCGCTCCTCGGCGCGCGCCGCCTCGATCTCCGCCTCCCGCAGGGAGGCCTCCCGCGCGGCCTGGCGGCGCTCGGACTCCTCCTGTTCCGCCAGGATGGCCCGCGCCTCCGCCTCCAGTCGCCGCAGGCGGTCGGCCTCGGCAGCCAGCTCCGCCTCCAGCCTGGCGGTCTCGGCGCGGCGCTCCAGCGGGCCGGGGTTCCGGTTCGAGCGGGAGCCCCCGCTGATCGCACCGCCCGCGTGGACCTGGTCACCCGCCAGCGTGACGACCGGGAAGCGGAGCCCGTAGCGGAGCGCGATGCGGCGGGCCTGGCTCAGCTCCTCGGCGATCAGGACGCGCCCCAGCGCGTACTCCACCGCCGGTGCCAGCCGCGGCTCGTAGCGGCAGAGCTGGGCGGCCCAGCCGAGGGCCCCCGCCTCCCGCGCGGCGGGCAGTTCCTGGGGGGAGGGCCTGCGCGGCCGCAACCCGTCCAGCGGGAGGAAGGTGGCGCGTCCCGCACCGGCCCGGCGCAGCGCCTCCACCGCCTGCTGGGCCGCCTGCCCGCTCTCCACCACCAGGTGGTAGGCCTGGCCCCCCAGCGCCACCTCCAGGGCCACGGCCAGGCGGGGCTCCACCTCCAGCAGCTCGCCCAGAGGCCCGACGACCGCCCGGAAGACGGGATCGCCCCGCGTCCGCCCCTGGAGGACCGCCCGCACCCCGGAGGGATAGCCGGCCTCCGCCTCCTCCATCCCGCGCAGGAGTTCCAGTCTCTGCCGCCGCGCCCGGAACTCCTCCCGCGCCCGCGTCCACTCCTCTCCGGCCTGCTCCCGTCGTCTGCGCAGGCGCTCCAGCTCGGCCCGCCCCTCCCGCCAGCGCCGTCGCTCCGCCTCGAGCCGCTCGGCCGCCTCCTTCTCCGCCCCCAGCCGGTTCGCCAGCTCCGCCTCGGCCTCTGCCAGCTCGCGCTCCAGCTGCCGCCGCCGCGCCCGTGCGGCCTCGAGGCGCTCCATCCGGCCGGCGCGCTCCGCCTCGGCCCGCCCGCGCAGCGCCTGGAGGCGCTCCCATCCCCGCCTCCACTCCGCCTCGCGGGCGGCCACGTCCTCCTCCGCCTGGCGGAGCTCCCGCTCCGCGACCTCCAGCGCGGCCGCCGCCTCGCGGGCCGCCTCCTCCCGCCGGGCCGCCTCCTCCTCGGCGGCCCGCCGCTCCGCCGCCAGCGCTTGGGCGCGCCCCTCGATCTCCCGGGCGCCTGGCTGGCGGCCAGGTCGCGCCGCCTCCCGGGCCTCGCGCGCCTCTTGCGCCGCCCGCTCCGCCTCCCGGAGGCGGTGGAGCCAGGCGTCGACAGCCGCCGACCAGCGCGCCCCCTCGGCGGCAGCCTGCCGCTCGAGCCGCATGCGCGGCTCGCGGGCCTCCGCCTCCTCCCGCCCGGCTTCCGCCAGCTCCTGCTCGGCCCGGGCCACCTCGGAGGCGGCCTGCCCGGACTCCTCCTGGAGGAGGGCCAGCTCCTCGCCCGCCCGGGCCGTCGCCGCCTCGACCCGCCGCTCGCGGACGAGGAAGAGGGCGCGGACCAGGGACCGGCGCTCCGCCTCCAGCGCCGCCCACGCCTCCGCGCGGGCGGCCGCCTCGCGCAGGGGGTCGCGCTGCAGCTCCAGCTCGTGGACCAGGTCACGGACGCGCTCCGACGCCTGCCTCGCGCGCTCCAGGTGGCGCTCCGCCTCCTGCCGCCGCGCCCGGATCCGGGTGACGCCGGCCGCCTCCTCCACCAGCAGGCGACGTTCGCCCGGCCGGCTGAAGACCAGCCGGTCCACCTCGCCCTGACCGACGAAGGCGTAGCTGTTCCGACCCAGGCCGCTCCCCCAGAGGAGCTCGGTGATGTCGCGCAGCCGGCAGGGGACCCGGTTGAGCCGGTATTCGCTCAGGCCGGAGCGGTCGAGGAGGCGGGTGATGCTCACCTCGGACTGGGGCAGGGGCAGGGTGCCGTCGCTGTTGTCCAGGGTCAGGGTGACGCGGGCGAGACCGACCGCGCGGCGCCCCGCGCTGCCGTGGAAGATCAGATCCTCCATCCGCTCCAGGCGGAGCTCGCGCGAGCTCTGCTCCCCCAGCACCCAGCGGAGGGCGTCGGCCAGGTTGGACTTGCCGCTCCCGTTGGGCCCGACCACCGCGGTCACCCCGGGGCCGAACTCGAGCCGGACCGGTTGCGCGAAACTCTTGAAACCGACGATCTCCAGCGACTTGAGTCGCACCCTCCGCCCTCTTCCTTCCGCTCGCCCGGTGTTCGGCCGGCGGCACCGGTGCAGGCCGGCCCCGGCGGGGCCGATCCGGCCGGGCGAGAAAAAAACCTGTCCCGGCCACCCGGCCGGAACAGGTTCATCCCGCAACGCTCCTTCTCCTGCCCCGCGGCGGTGCCCGACGCCCGGCCACCGCCCTCTCTACCGGGGCGCGACGATGAACTTGATCGCCGTCCGCTCCTCCCCGTCGATGTTGATCTCCGCAAAGGCGGGAATGGCGACCAGGTCGATGCCGTTGGGTGCGACGAATCCGCGCGCGATGGCGATCGCCTTGACCGCCTGGTTGACCGCTCCGGCCCCCACCGCCTGGACCTCGGCCGAGCCGTTCTCGCGCAGGACCGCGGCCAGCGCTCCGGCCACCGACTTCGGGCTGGACTGCGCCGAAACCTTGAGAACCTCCATGGAGCGAGTCCCTCCTCTGAGGCACGAACCCTACCGTCAAGTAGAGAGGCACCAACCCAGAGCACCGGCTGAGCCACGACGATGCGATTGGTAGCGGTGGATTCGGCGCCCTTTCCGAGAAACCCTGCCAGCCCACCCCCGCCTGATCATCGATTTCCGTTTCGGCAGCGACGCCGTTCGACAGGAAAAGCCTACATCCCCGGGGCGGAACTCCCCTGCCGCTGCATGGGCCGCGCCACCTGCAGGGCGTGCTGGACCGCTCCGCCGCCCACCGCCAGGAGCGCCTGCTGGGCCGCGAAGAGCTCCGCGTCCTTCTTGGAGTGGCCCACGCCCCGTCCCAGGACGCGCCCGCCCAGCTCCACCTCCACCTCGAACTCCTTGGCGTGGTCCGGTCCCCGGGTGGCCACCAGCCGGTAGGTGACCAGGAAGCCCTGGCGCTGCGCCCACTCCTGCAGGCGGTTCTTGGCGTCCCGCAGCCCGCCGCCCCGGACCGCCTGCTCGATCTGCGGTCCGAGGTGGCGGAGGATGAAGGAGCGCGCCCGCTCCAGACCGCGTTCGCCCTCGACCACGTAGATGGCCCCGCAGAGCGCCTCGAAGGCGTCCTCGAGCAGGCTCGGGCGTGTCTTCCCGCCGCTGAGCGCCTCTCCCCGGCCCAGCAGGAGCAGCTCCCCCAGACCGATCTCGGCCGCCGTCCGCGCGAGGCTCTCGCTGGAGACCACCGCCGCGCGGAGCTTGGTCAGCTCCCCTTCCGGCCAGTCGGGATAGCGGCGGAAGAGCTCCTCGCTGACCACCAGCTCCAGGACCGCGTCGCCCAGGAACTCCAGCCGCTCGTTGGAGCCGAGATGGACCAGCGGCTTCCCCGGCGCCACCAGGAAGCGCTCGTTCCGGTGCTCGTTGACATACGAGGAGTGGATCAGCGCCCGGACGTAGATCGGGCTGTGTTCCGGCTTCCAGCCCAGGATCGCCTCCAGGCGCTCCCAGTCGGGAAAGCCGGAGTGCAACCTGCGCGCAGACCTCAATCCAGGGGGCCTCCGTTTCCCCGTACCGCAGAGAGGACCAGCGTCACGTTCTGCCCCCCGAAGCCGAAGCTGTTGGAGATGGCCACCTGAAGCCGCATCGCCCGGGGCTCCCGGAAGAGCCGGATCGCCAGCGCGGGGTCGGGATGCTCCAGCGTGGCCGTACCGGGCACGATGCCGCGCTCCAGGGCGAGGGCCGTCAACGCCGCCTCCAGCGTGCCCGCCGCCCCCAGGAGGTGGCCCGTCTGCGCCTTGGTCGAGCTGACCCAGGGAGCCGCGCCGTCCCCGACGTACCGGCCGAAGACCGCCCCGATGGCGCGCGCCTCCGCCTCGTCGCCGGCCGGGGTGCCGGTGGCATGGGCGTTGATGTAGCCGACCTGCCCGGGCTCCACGCCCGCGTCGGCGAGCGCCCGTCGCATGGCCGCCTCGGCCCCCCGCCCCTCCGGATCGGGCAGCGTGGGATGGTAGGCATCCTCGCTCATCCCGTAACCGGCCAGCTCGGCGTACGGCCGCCCGCCGCGCAGGCGCTCCTCGGCGTCCAGGACCATCGCCGCCGCTCCCTCGCCGATGACGAAGCCGTCCCGCTCCAGGTCGAAGGGCCGCGAGGCCCGCCAGGGTTCCTCATTCCGCCCGGCCAGGGCGCGCATGTTGGCGAAGCCCGCCACCGCCAGGGGCACGATAGAGGCCTCCGTGCCCACCACCAGCACCCGGTCCGCCTCGCCCCGGCGGATGGCGCGCAGCGCCTCCCCCAGGCCGTGGGCGCTGGAGGAGCAGGCGCTGGAGAAGCTGGCGGTCGGGCCGCGCAACCCGTGCCGCATGGCCAGGAAGCGGAGCGCGCTCACCGCCGGAAACGTCCGCAGGATCTCCGTCTCCGTGAAATCCGGCTCCGCCCCCCGCCGCCAGGCGACGCCGCGGCCGAGCGTCTCGATGCCGCCCAGCCCGGTCCCCAGAAAGAGCCCGGTCCGCTCCGCCTGCGGCGAACCGCCCACGCGCGCCTCCGCGTCCGCCAGAGCCTCCCGCGCCGCCCGCGCCGCGAAGCGGATGAAGCGGTCGTAACGGACGGCCTCCGCATCGTCTTCCTCCACGGACTCGTCGCGCACCTGGGCGGCGATCCGGACCCCCCACCCCTCGCTGGGGAAGCGGTCCAGGGGACCGACGCCGCTGCGACCTGCCAGGAGCGCCGTCCAGGTGCTCTCACGGTCCCCGCCGAGAGGGCTGACGATACCCACCCCTGTGATGAAGACGCGGCGCCGCCCCTTCGGGTTTCGGCCGCTGCCGCTCACCCACCACGCCCCCCGTTCGTGCTCAGAGCATGACCAGCCCGCCGTCCACGGCCAGCGTCTGGCCGGTGACGTACGAGGCCCCGCCCCCTGCCAGCCAGCGGACCGCGCTGGCCACCTCTTCCGGGCGCCCAGGCCGCCCCAGGGGGACCTGGCGCACCATCTCCTCCAACCGCCCCGCCAGCGGGGCGGTCATCTCCGTCTCGATGTACCCCGGGGCCACCGCGTTGACGGTGATGTTGCGGGAGCCCACCTCGCGCGCCACGGCGCGGGTGAAGCCGATCACGCCCGCCTTGGCGGCAGCATAGTTCGCCTGGCCGGCATTGCCAAGAATCCCGGCCACCGACGCGATGTTGACGATCCGCCCGTAGCGCTGGCGGAGCATCGGCCTGAGGGCCGCCCGGGTCAGCCGGTAGACGGCGGTCAGATCGGTCTCCAGCACCTCCCGCCACCTCTCCTCGTCCAGGCGGAGGAGCAAGTCGTCGCGCGCGACGCCGGCGTTGTTGACCAGGATGTCCAGACGGCCCCAGCGTTCCAGCACCGCCTTCACCAGGCGGTCGGCCGTCGCCGGATCGGCCACGTCACCCGCCAGCACCAGCGCCTCGGAGCCGAGCCGCTCCACCTCCGCGGCCACTTCCTGGGCGCGTCCGGCCTGGCTGCGGTAGTGGATGGCCACCCTGGCCCCTCCCCGCGCCAGTTCCAGGGCGATGGCCCGGCCGATGCCGCGGGAGGCACCCGTCACCAGGGCGACGTTCCCCTCCAGCTCGCTCATGGACCCACCTCCATCCGACGAGCCAGCTCCTCCGCCTCGGCCGCCTCGCCCACGTGGCTCACCCTCGCCTCGGGCAGGGTCCGGCGGACGAAGCCGCTCAGGGCGGTTCCGGGCCCGACCTCGACGAAGTGGCGGATCCCATCCCTCCACATCGCGCGCAGGGTCTCCTCCCAGTAGACCGGGTGATCCACCTGCCGGATCAGCGCCCGGCGGATGGCGGCGGGCGACCGGCGCGGGCGCGCGTCCACGTTGGAGTAGACCGGGACCGAGGGGGTGCGCAGGCGGAGGGCGCGCAGCTCGGGCTCCAGGCGGCGCGCCGCCGGGGTCATCAGGTCGCAGTGGAACGGTGCGCTCACGTGCAGGGGGACGAGGCGCCGCGCGCCCTCCCCGCGCAGGATCGCCACCGCCCGTTCCACCGCCTCCCGCTCGCCCCCGATCACCACTTGCCCGGGGCAGTTGAAGTTGACCGGCTGGACCAGTCCCCCCGCCTCCCTCACCTGCCGGCAGGCCCGGACCACCGGCTCCCGCTCCAGCCCGATCACGGCCACCATCGCCCCGGCACCCTCGGGCACCGCCTCCTGCATGTACCGGCCGCGGTGCTCCACCAGGCGGAGCGCTTCTTCCAGCTCGACGGCGCCGGCCGCCACCAGCGCGGAGTACTCGCCGAGGCTGAGGCCGGCCACCGCGGCAGGCTGCTGCCCCAGCTCCCGGAGCACCCGGGCGGCGGCCACGCTGGCCGCCAGGAGCGCGGGCTGCGTGCGCTCCGTCCGGTCCAGTTCGGCTTGCGGACCCTCGAAGCAGAGCCGGGTGAGCGGCCAGCCGAGGACGCGGTCGGCCAAGGCGAAGGCCTGGCGCGCCACGGCCCAGCGCTGCCAGAGGTCGAAGCCCATCCCCACCGCCTGCGCCCCCTGGCCGGGGAAGAGCCAGGCGACCCGGCTCACGGCCGCCACCGCCCGTCCCGGAGGACCTCGCGGACGCGGGCGGTGGCCCGCTCCTGCCCGCCGGCCCCGGTCCAGCGCCAGAGCGCGGCGGCCCAGGTGAGGCCCGCGCCGAAGGCGGCGGTCAGGACCAGGTGGCCCGGCTTGAGCCGCCCCGCCTTCTCGGCATCGTAGAGGGAAACAGGGATCGAGGCCGCGGAGATGTTGCCGTACCGCTCGATGTTGAAGAAGACGCGGTCGCGGTCGATGCCCAGCCGCTCGCCCACCGCCTCGATGATGCGGGCGTTGGCCTGGTGCGGGACGAAGAGGTCCACGTCGCCGATGCCGACGCCCGCCCGCGCGAGCACTTCCTCCGAGGCACGGACCATGGCGGGCACCGCCACCCGGTAGACCTCGCGCCCCTGCATGCGGATGGTGTGTTCGCCCTGGAGGACGGTCTCCAGCGAGGCCGGCCGCCGCGAGCCGCCGGCCGGCTGGGTGATCAGGCCGGCATGGGCGCCGTCCGCCCCGAGGACGAAGCCGAGCAGGCCTTCCTCCTCCGAGGCGGGGCCCAGCACGGCCGCACCGGCCCCGTCGCCGAAGAGGACGCAGGTGGAGCGGTCGCTCCAGTCGACGATGCGCGAGAGCGTCTCCGCACCGACCACCAGCACGTGGCGGTAGACGCCCGTGCGCACGAACTGGGCCGCGATGCCCGCCCCATAGAGAAAGCCGGAGCAGGCGGCCTCCAGGTCGAAGCAGGCGGCGCGGGTGGCGCCGAGTTCGGCCTGGAGCAGGCAGGCCGTGGCCGGGAAGGGCATGTCGGGCGTCACGGTGGCGACGACGATCAGGTCCAGCTCCTGCGGGGAGACGGCCGCCGCGTCCAGTGCCTGGCGGGCGGCCGCCAGCGCCAGGTCCGAGGTGGCGACGGCGGCCGACGCGATGCGCCGCTCGGCGATGCCGGTGCGGGTGAGGATCCACTCGTTGCTGGTCTCCACCATGCCGGCCAGATCCTCGTTGGTGCGGATCTCTTCCGGGAGCGAAACGCCCAGCCCCCGTATGGTCACACCTGTCAAAGCGTTCCACCCCCACCCTGCTCTTCGACGATCATGAACTTGCCGCGGAAGACCGGCCGGCTGCCGGCGCGGCTCTCGACCAGAACCACGTGCTCGCCCGGCGCGGGGCGGCGGATCACCTCGGCCCGGGCGAGCACCCGCTCGCCGACCCGCACCTCGCTCTTGAACTTGGCGTTGGCCACCCGGGTCCGCGCCGCCGGCGCGTCGATCACCGCCAGCGCCAGCGACTCGGCCTGCGCGAAGAGGAGCTGGCCGCGGACCACCCGGGAGCGCTCGAAGGCCATCGCCTCCTCCGTCTCCAGCAAGGAGAGCGCGTGCGAGCCCAGCTCCAGGTCGACCAACTCGCCCACCACCTCGGCCCGGGCGACGCTCCGCAGCCGCTCGTAGGCGCGGCGGGCCATCTCCTGCACGCGCTGACGGAGCTCCGGGATGCCCAGCGTCATCCGGTCCAGGCGGACCGTCTGGACGCTGACCAGGAAGTGGCGCGCCAGCTCCTCGTCGGTGACGAAGGGGTTCCGCTCGAGGTACTCGCGCAGCGCCCGGAGGCGCTGGCGGCGATGCTGCTGGGTGAACGTACCCGATCGACCTGCCTTCCGGCTCGCGGGGTGACGATCCCGGTGATTGTAGCATGATCTTAAGACCTGATCCTAACCAGGCGGGTGCGAAAAGAGGCCAAGGCCGGAGCACCCGACCCTGGCCGCCCTCGGACGGCGATTCGGCGCCGGCTACTCGGCGCTGCGGACCACCTCGCGCTCGCCGTAGTAGCCGCAGTGCGGGCAGGCATGGTGGGGCAGCTTCATCTGGTGGCAGTGCGGGCAGGGCACCAGGTTGGGCGGGGTCAGCTTCCAGTGCGCCGCACGCTTGTCCCGGCGGGATTTGGAAAACTTTCTCTTAGGATTGCCCATCGCTTTTCTCCCTCCCCTCGTCGCCCCCGGAGCCGGTCCCGGGGAGGCGGAGCCGCTCCAGCGCGGCCCAGCGCGGATCGTGGCCGCCGGAAGGCCGGTGACCGCAGTCGACCTCGTTCAGGTTGGCCCCGCAGACCGGGCAGAGCCCGCGGCAGTCCGGCTTGCAGAGGCGCTTGAGCGGAAGGCCCAGGAAGAGGTTCTCGCGCAGGCCCTCCCCGAGGTCGACGGTCCCGCCTCGGGGGTCGGCCAGGCGCGTCGGGCGGTCGTCCGCTTCCTTGTCGTCCCGGGGCCAGCGCTCGCTCTCCTCGGGTGTCTGGTAGGTCTCCGCGTAATCCAGATGCAGGGGCTGCTCGAACTCGCCGAGGCAGCGGTCGCAGCTCAGCCGAGCCACCGTGTCGGCCTCGACATGTGCCAGGATCCGGTGGGGCAGGCGCTCCAGCTCCACCGTGTAGCGCACCGGTGCCACCAGCACCGGTAGCCCGTCGTCCGCCTCCTCCGGCTCCCAGCGCTCCTCGCCCCGGACCAGGGTGCGGGCGCCCGGCTCCTGCTTCCGCAGCTCGGAGATGTCGATCTTCAGCCCGATCACCCGCGCGGAGTATAGCCTTGCCCCCGGGGAGCGTCAACGAAGCGGTCCGGGGGATCGCGCCCTCCGGCGCTGGGCTAGAATGACGCGGCGAGCAAGACGGCCCGGTGGGCGGCGGAGAGGCGGGCGGGTCTGCCGGATGGGGACGGAGCTGGAGGCGGCGTTGGACTGGCTTTTCCAATCCTGGCTGCGGGCGAAGCCGCGCGTCGCGGCGCTGGAGGCTCCGCCGGGCGCCGGCCGGGACGAGGTGACGCGCCATCCCGAGGTGACCGGGCGGCTTCTGGAGGCGCTGGGCCACCCGGAGGCCGGCCTGGAGGTCGTCAACGTGGCAGGAAGCAAGGGGAAGGGGTCTACCGCCTCCTTCCTGGCCTCGCTCCTGGACGCCCTGGGAGCGCGGGTCGGGCTCTTCACCGGCCCCGACCTGCTGGACTATACGGAGCGGATCCGCCTGGACGGCCGGGCCATCCCGCCCGGGCAGCTGGCCGACCTGATCCTCCGGCGACTCCGGCCGGCGGTGGAGGCGCTCCGCCTGGAACCGCCGCTCTACGCCAGCCCCGTCGGGCTGGCGCTCCTGGCCGCCCTCCTCTGGTTCCGCCAGGAAGGGGCGACGGTGGCGGTGCTGGAGCACGGACGCGGCGCCCGCAGCGACGACGTCAACCAGGTCCCCCACCGGTGGGCGGTGCTCACCCCGGTGATGGGGGAGCACCGGTACGAGCTGGGACCCACCCTGGAGCGGATCGCCTGGCAGAAGGCGGCGGTGGTCCGGCCGGAGACCGAGGCCGCCGTCCTGGCACGCCAGGAGCGGGTGGTGCTGGAGGCCGTGGAACGGGAGGCGCGCAGCGGCCGGGGCGGGCACCCGGCGGCGGTCGACCTGGCCGGGCGGGACTTCCTCTGGCGGGTGAGGGAGAGGGCGGGAGAGGGAGAGGGGCGGCTCCTCTTCGACCTGGAGACGCCCTGGGCGCGATACCGGGGCCTGGCCCTCCGGGGAAGCGCGGACTTCCTGGTGGAGAACGCCGCGGTGGCGGTCCGGGCAGCCGAGCGCTGGCTCGGGGGGCCTCTGCCGGAGGAAGCGGTGCGCGGCGCGCTGGGGCGGCTCCGCCTGCATGGCCGGCTGGAGGTCCTGGAGCGCCGACCGCTGGTGGCGGTCGACGGAGCCATCCACCCGCAGGCCGCAGCGGGAGCGCTGGCCATGCTCCGCCGGGCGCCGCGCCCGCGTTGGCTGATCGTGGGGATGCCGCAGGGGAAGGAGCTGGCCGGCACGCTCTCGCTCCTCGCACCGGAGGCGGAGACCGTCTGCCTGACCCGCGCCCGCAACCCCTACTTGCACTTCGACCTGGAGCGGGATCGGGCCGTCGCCCGGGAGATCGGGGTCACCGCCCTGCTCGCGCCCGACCTGGAGGCGGCGCTGGCCCGGGGGCGCGCCGCCGGTGCCGCCACGCTCCTCATCGTAGGCACGCAGTCGCTGGTCGCCGACGCGCTCCGGCTCTACCGCCTGGACCTCCGCCGCCTCTGGTGAGCCGGCCGGAAGGACCGGCAGCCGCGCGCCGCCATCCTGCGGGTCCACCCGGACCCACGCCGAGGCGGCGGCGCGGCCTCGCGACCTTGTTCCTGCCTCCCACCCGTGTCTAGCCTCTCAGACCCAGGTAGGCGCGGCGCACCCGGTCGTCGCGGGCCAGCTCCACGGCCGGCCCAGCCAGCGCCACGCGCCCGTTCTCCAGCACGTAGGCGCGGTGCGCCAGCTGGAGGGCGGCGCGGGCATTCTGCTCCACCAGCAGCGTGGCCACGCCCTGGGCGTTGATCTCCTGGAGCGCGCGGAAGATGGTCTTGACCAGAAGCGGGCTCAGCCCCAGGGAAGGTTCGTCCAGCAGCAGGATCCGCGGGTCGGCCATCAGCGCCCTGCCGATGGCCAGCATCTGCTGCTCCCCGCCGGAGAGCGTCCCAGCCAGCTGGCCCCGCCGCTCGGCGAGGCGGGGAAAGAGCTGGAAGACGCGCTGCCGGTTGGCCTCCACCCGCCCCCGCTCCCGTCGCAGGCTGTAGGCGCCCAGCGTCAGGTTCTCGTCCACGGTCAGCGTGGCGAAGACCTGCCGACCCTCGGGCACGTGGGCGACGCCCAAGGTGACGATGCGGTGCGCCGGAAGCCCGCCGTGCCGGGCGACCAGCGTCCGCTCCCCCAGCCGGACCTCGCCCGCGACGGGCCTGACCAGGCCGGAGATGGTGCGCAGCAGGGTGGTCTTCCCGGCCCCGTTCGCCCCCAGAACGGCGACGATCTCGCCCTCGCCCAGCTCCAGGTCGACACCCCGGAGCGCCGCCACGTGGCCGTACCGGACCTCCAGCTCCTTCACCGCGAGGAGGCTCATGCGCTCTCACCCCCGGCCAGCTCGGACCCCGGCACGCCCAGGTACGCCTCGATCACCCTGGCATCCGTCTGAACCTCGGCCGGCGTCCCCTCGGCGATCAGACGCCCCTGGTCGAGGCAGATCACGCGGTCGGAGAGGCTCATCACCACGGACATGTCGTGCTCGATGAGGATCAGGGTGATACCGGCGTCACGGATTCCGCGCAGCTGCTCCATCAGCTCGGCGCTCTCCTGCTCGTTGAGGCCCGCGGCCGGTTCGTCCAGCACCAGCAGAACCGGTTCGGCCGCCAGCGCCCGCGCCACCTCCAGCCGGCGCTGGGCACCGTAAGGCAGGTTCCGCGCCACCTCGTTCTCCCAACGCTCCAGCCCCATCTGCGCCAGGATCCGGCGGGCCCGTGCCACCCTTTCAGCCTCCTCCGCCCGGGTCCGGCGCGGTGCCAGAAGCACCTTCCAGAAGCCGTTCCCGCCGAAGCGGTAGAGCCCGGCCAGCACGTTCTCCAGCACCGTCAGCCGGGAGAAGAGGCGGACCGCCTGGAAGGTCCGCGACACCCCCAGGGAGGCCAGGCGGTAGGCGGGGAGCCCGGCGACGGGGCGGCCGTTCAGGCGGATCTCCCCGTGGTCGGGCTGGTTGAAGCCCGTGATCAGGTTGAAGAGCGTGGTCTTCCCCGCCCCGTTCGGCCCGATCAGGCCCAGGATCTCCCCGCGCCGCAGGCGGAAGCTGACGCGTTCGACGGCCACCACACCGCCGAAGGACTTGCCCACCGACTCCACCGCCAGAAGCTCCTCGCCGGCGCCCTCTGCCCGCACGGCCCTCCCGTCGTCCGTGCGGGCCGCCCGCGCTTCCCCCGCCCTCTCGCCCGCCACCTCACCGCCGAGGAAGCGCCAGGGCCGCGCAGGCCAGATGCCCTGCGGCCGGAAGATCATCATGGCCACCATGGCGGCTCCGAAGACCACCATCCGGTACTGGGCGAAGTCCCGGAAGAACTCGGGCAGGATCTGCATGGCGGCGGCGCCGACGACCAGGCCCGGGAGCGAGCCGGGACCACCGAGGATGACAATGGCGAACATCACCGTCGACTCCCAGAAGGTGAAGCTGTCCGGCGCCACGATGGCCATCTTGCCGGCGAAGAGCGCCCCCGCCAGCCCGGCCACGCCCGCCCCGGCCGCCACCGCCAGGAGCTTGGCCCTGCCGGGGTTGACCCCCATGGCCATGGCCGCCTCCTCGTCCTCCCGGACCAGGCGCCACATCCGGCCTACCGGGGAGTCGACGATCCGCCGCCAGAAGAGCATGGTCAGGATGGTGGCGACCAGGACCAGCCAGTAGTAGCGCTCCGGCGTCCCCAGGACCTGGCCCAGCACCACCGGATACGGGATGCCCGGGATCCCGTTGGCCCCCCCGGTCAGCCCGAAGGGGTTGTTGACCACCGCGATGCGGAAGATCTCCCCCAGCCCGACCGTCACGATCAGGAGGTAGTCGCCGCGCAGGTGGATGGCGGGCCAGGCGGCCAGCGCCGCCAGGCCCGCCGCCGCCGCGACCGCCACCGGCACCGTCCAGAGGAGCGGGACGCCCAGCCGCGTCGCCAGGATGGCGGCCGTGTAGGCGCCCACGCCGTAGAAAGCGGCCTGGCCGAAGTTGTAGACGCCCGCCTGCCCCACCATCAGGTCCAGGCCGATGGCCGCCATCAGGTAGAGAAGGAAGACGTTGAGGACGTCGATCCAGTAGGCGTTGACCAGGAAGGGCAGGGCCAGGGCCAGCAGGAGCGCCGGCAGCCAGAGCCGCGCCTCCGCCCTCTCCCAGGCGGTGGCCAGCCGTTCCCGGCTCACAGCTTGCTCACCACCCGTTCGCCCAGGAGGCCCGTCGGCCGGAAGATCAGAATCAGGATCAGCACCAGGAAGGTGATCGCGCCCTGCCAGGCGGAGGAGATGTACCCCGCTCCCAGCGCCTCCAGGATTCCCAGGAGCAGCCCGCCCACCATGGCGCCCGGGATGTTGCCGATCCCGCCGATGATGGCCGCCGTGAAGGCCTTCAGGCCGTACCCCCATCCCATCTGGAAGCTGATCTGACCGTAGTAGGTGCCGACCATCAGCCCCGCCGCCCCGCCCAGGGCGGGCCCGATCAGGAAGACGAGCAGGATGATCCGGTCGACGTCGATGCCCATCAGCCGGGCGGTGTCGTGATCCAGCGCCACAGCCCGGATGGCGGCGCCCACCGTCGTCTTCTGGACGAGCAGGACGAGCGCCACCATCAGGGCCACGGAGACCAGGACGATCAGGAGCTGGACCAGGCTGACGTGGATCCCTGCCCCCAGCGACCAGCCCACCTGGGGCAGCAGGCTGTGCGGGAAGACCTGGTAGTCGGGCCCGTACACCAGCATGATCGCGTTCTCGAGGAAGACCGAGACGCCCAGCGCGGAGACCACCGGCGCCAGCCGCGACGATCGCCGCAGCGGCCTGTAGGCCACCCGCTCGATCAGCGCCCCGGCCACGGCGACGAAGAGCATCACGAGCACCAGAACCACCAGGAGCCCCGCCGCCCCCTCCACCCGGCCGCCCAGCGCCCGCGCGGTCAGGAGGGAGAAAGCCAGGTAGGCTCCCAGGGCGAAGAGGTCACCGTGGGCGAAGTTGATCAGCCGGAGGACGCCGTAGACCATGGTGTACCCCAGCGCCACCAGCGCGTAGACCGACCCGAGCGTCACCCCGTTCAGCAGCAGCTCCAACAACCGGCTCATCGCGCGCCTGCCCCGGTCCTCTCACTCGTTCGGCTGCTTCTCATAGAGGACGAACTGCCCGTTCCGCACGATATACGCCTTGTGGAGCGTCCCCTCGCGGTCGCCGTTGGCGGCGAAGCTGATCGGTCCCGTGAAGCCCGGGAAGTCCTTCAGCTGGTGGAGATCGTCCGCCAGCTTGTCCGGGTTGGTGGAATGGGTCTTCTCGATGGCGTCGACGATGACCCGGAAGGCGTCGGCCGCCGAGATCGTCCATACGCTGGGCGGCATCTCGCCGTACTTCTGCCGGTACTCCTGAACGAACTGCTCCGCTTCCGGCGTCTTCAGGTCCTGGGGCTGGGGCGGCGTCGTCACCATGAATCCCTCGGCATCCGGGCCGGCCACGCGGACCAGCTGCGGGTTGTTGTTGGCGTCGCCGCCGATCCACTGCGTCTTGAAGCCGATGGCCTGGCTCTGCTTCAGCAGGAGCCCCGCATCGGAGAAGTAGCCGGTGAAGTAGACCGCCTGGGGCGCCGCCGCCTTCAGCCGCGTCAGGATCGCGCCGTAGTCGTTGGAACCGGGGACGATGGCGTCGAAGAAGACCACCTGGCCGCCGTCCTCCTGGACCGCCTTCTGGGTGGCCTGGGCGAGCCCCAGGGCGTAGGTGGAGTTGTCGTGGAGGAGCGCGATCCGCCGGAACCCGAGCGTCTTCACCATCAGGTCGGCCGCGAACTTGCCCTGGGCACTGTCCAGGGTGGCCGTGCGGAAGAAGTACTTGTAGCCCTTCTGGCTCAGCTGCACCGCCGTCGAAGCCGGCGTGACCTGGATCACCTTGTTCTGGTTGTAGATGGGCTGCGCCGCCTCGGTGGCGGTGGAGTTGTAGCCGCCCACGACGGCCACCACGCCCTCGGCGACCAGTCTCTGGGCGGCGGTGGCCGCCTGCTGGGCCGTCCCCTGGTCATCCTCCGGCACGATCTGGATCTTGTGGCCGTCGATGCCACCCTTGTCGTTGATCTGTCCCGCCAGAAGCTGGATCGCCCGCTGGAAACCCTGACCCTCCAGGGCGTAGTCGCGCGAGAGGGGCGCCTGGATGCCGATCTTGATCGGCCCGGAAGGAATGCCGCCCTGGGCGGAGCCGCCGCCTGCGGGCGTCGTCCCGCCACAGGCGGCCAGCGCCAGGAGCGCACCGCCCAGGAGTCCGGCGAGGAGGCTGGATTTGCGGATCAGGTTCAATCGATTCCGCTCCCTTCCTGATCGACTGGAATCGAGCCTTTGAGATTTACAGTTTTTTCGCTGGTAGCCGCCTTTTCCTCTTGGGCCAAGCAAGGCCGGGAAGGAGATTCGCTTGCCCGCGGCCAAGGGGGGCTGACGACAGGGGGTGGAGCGGGTGGAGTTGCTCTGGCTGGACGGAGAGGCGGTGCGGGAGGCGCTTCCTCCCGCCCGGGCGGTGGAGGTGGCGGCGCGGGCGCTGGTCGCAGCCTGGCGCGGCGAGGCGGAGGTTCCCATGCGCCAGGGTCTCCGGCTCGCCGGCGGGGGACGCGCCTTGGTGATGCCGGCCTCGGCCCGGCACCTGGTGGTCAAGGTGGTCAGCGTCGTTCCGGAGAACGCCGATCGCGGCCTGCCCGGCACCGTGGGCGTGGTGCTCCTGGTCGACGGCGGGACCGGGGTGCCCCGTGCCCTGCTGGACGGCACCATGCTGACGGGGCTGCGCACCGGCGGCGTGGCGGCGGCCGCCGCCCGGGCCCTGGCTCCGGCCGGCACGCGGGTGATGGCGCTGATCGGCAGTGGCACCCAGGCGGCCTTCCAGGCTGCCTGTGCCCTTGCTGTCCTGCCGCTGGAGGAGGTCCGCGTCTGGAGCCCCCAGCGGCCGCACGCCGAGCGCCTCCGCGGCCGCGTCGCCGCCCTCCTCCCGGAGGAACGTCTCTCCGCCGTCACCTGGCGCGTGGCTGCCAGCGCCGAGGAAGCGGTGGCCGGCGCCCAGCTCGTCGCCTGCGCGACCACCGCCAGCGAGCCCGTGCTCCGGGCGGAGTGGCTCGCGCCGGCGGTCCACGTCAACGGCGTCGGCAGCTTCACCCCGGCCATGCGCGAGCTGCCCCGGGAGCTGGTCGCCCGGGCGGCGGAAGAGGCCGGGATCTGGGTGGAGAAAGAGGAAGCCGCGCTGAACGAGGCGGGCGAGCTGATCGACGCGCTGCAGGCGGGCGTCGTGGCGCGCCCGTCGATCCGGCCGCTGGGCGAGCTTCTGGCCGAGGGCGCCCCGGAGGGGCGACGCAACGGGGGTGCCAGCTTCTTCAAGAGCGTGGGCGTGGCCGAGCTGGACCTCTTGGCCGCCCAGGAGGCGGCCGAGTCTGCGGCACGGCACGGCCTCGGGCGGCGGCTCGAGTGGCCCGTGGAGCGCTGAGCCCCGCGCGGGAGCCGCCGCCCTCCGCCCCCCCGGGTTCAGTCCAGGTCGGCCAGCGCCTCGACCAGCGGCTTCCGGACGCCCAGGATGAAGGGGACGTCCAGCTTGGTGTAACGCCGGGCCTCCGCCTCGCGGAGGCGCCGGATCAGGTCGACGAACTGCGAGAAATCGTCCGTCTCGAAGGAGAGGATCCACTCGTAGTCGCCCAGGCCGAAGGCCTGGACGTTGTTGGTGTAGACCTGCGGGAACTCGGCGCCCAGGCGGCCGTGCTCGCGCAGGAGCCGTGCCCTCTCCTCGGTCGGAAGCAGGTACCATTCCGGGGTGCGCACGAAGGGATAGACCTGGACGTACCGTTTCGGCTCGATCCCCCGCTGGAAGGCGGCCAAGTGGTCGCCTACGAATTCCGGAGGCCGCGCCACGCCCAGGAAGGACCAGCTCATCTCGCACCCCCGCCCGAAGGCGGTCCGGCGGAGCGCCACCACGGTGCGCTGGAGCGTCTCGGGATCCGGGGCCAGCAGCCAGAAGAGGATGTCGGCGTCGGGGCGGAACCCGACCGTCGAGTAGACCCCGCGCACCGCCAGCTGGGGCTCCGACTGCAACGCGGCCGCCACCTCGTCGGCCAGCCGCTCCCGCTCCCCGCGGACGGCTGTCTCCCAGTTCGCGCCGCGCCGCCAGACCGCATGGAGCGTATAGATCTCCCGTCGCTTCCCGGCTTCCGGGCTGCCACCTTCCACGCTCACGGCTCTTGCCCCCTCCCGCCCTTTACGCGCTCACGCGCGCGGAGATATTGTACCGGAGTCCCCGTCGCGGTCCTGCCCGCGCGCCGGCGGACGGGCGAAGAGGCCGGATGCGAGAATCGCCCTGGTCTGCAGGGTTCGAGGGCGCCGGGACGAATATGGCTCAATCCGCATTCGAAAGGGCAGGGGTGGCTACGTCGACGACGGGCAAGAGCTCCACCGCAGGGGCTACGGCGATGGCACCCTCGCAGCTCCGGCGCGAGGTGAGCGTCTGGGGCTCGTACATGTGGGGCTTCTCCGACGTGGGCGCCGACATCTTCGCCGGCCTCGGCCTGGTGACGGTGGCGGCGCAGGGGGCGGCGCCCATTGCCTTCGCGCTGGCGGGACTCGTCTACATCCTCATCGGGCTGGCCTATACCGAGCTCGCATCCGCCTACCCGGTGGCGGGGGGCGGGCAGTACTTCGCCACGCGCGGCCTGGGCGACATCTGGGGTTTCATCACCGGGAGCGCCCTGCTCCTGGACTATACGATCGACATCGCCCTCTTCGCGGTCTCCTCCACGGGGTATCTGAACGCATTGGTCACCGGGTTCACCGGATTCGACCTGACCGCCGTCAGGGTCCCCTTCCTGGGTCTGCAGGTGCAGCTGGTCTGGCTGCTGGAGACGCTGGCCCTGATCGTGCTCCTGATCTGGATCAACGTGCTCGGCATGCGCGAGTCGAACATGTTCAACCAGGTCGTGGGTGTGGCCACCATGATCGTGAAGATGGTCATCCTCCTGCTCGGCTTCGCGACGATCTGGGCACCGCCGTTCTTTGGCCAGCAGCTCTTCCACGAGATGCCGTCACTCCACCAGTTCATGTACGGTTCCTCGCTGGCCATCATCTCCTTCGTGGGCCTGGAATCCATCTCCCAGGCGGCGCAGGAGACGCGCCATCCCTCCCGCATCCTTCCGCGCAGCACCCTGACCCTGATCGCCACCATCTTCATCACCAGCGTCGGCTACTCGGTGCTGGCCACCGGGACGCTGCCCTGGCACGCCTTCGCCGGTCACGAGCAGGATTCGGTCACCCTCCTGGCGCGCAAGATGCCGTTCATCGGGAGCGTGGCAGGCCCGCTGACCGCGGCCATGGGGACGGCCATCCTGGCGATCTCCGCCAACTCCGGCGTGATGAGCGTCTCGCGCCTCACCTATTCCATGAGCCATCACAACCTGCTCTCCAGCTGGTTCGATTACGTGCATCCGCGCCACTTCACACCGACCCGGACCATCCTCTTCTTCTCCGGCATCGGCCTGATCTGGACGCTCTTCGCCTTCGCCACGCCCAGCGTCATGGACACGCTGGGCAACATGTACGCCTTCGGCGCCACGCTCGGGTACGTGGTGGTCTTCCTGGCGCTGATCGCGTTGCGGAGGAAGGAGCCGGAGGTGCCGCGGCCCTTCCTGATTCCATTCAACATCCGCTTGAGGACGCGAGAGGGGCGGCCGTACCTGTTCCCCCTGCCGGCCGCCATCGGTTTCGTGGGCGTGCTGGTCGTCCTCTTCGAGGTGCTCTACACCCATGCCGTGGGGCGGATCTTCGGGCCGGTCTGGGTGCTGGGCTGGCTTCTCTACTTCGTCTACTTCCGGAAGCGGTCGGGGCTCGGGATCCGCACGCTGCCCCGGGATTGGGTGGCCGAGCACAAGGAGATCCTGGCTTCGGCGGAGGAGTACCACCTGCTGGCGGAATATGAACAGGCCGTGGCCAAGGGGCGTACCGAGCGGCCGGAAGGTGGCTCGCGGTGAGTTTCCTGACCGAACACGCCGCGGGTATCCTGGTCGCCCTGCTCATCGCGCTCCTCACCATCGCCAACTTCGTCTGGATGAGCCGCGTCCCGAAGCCGATCCCCCGGGTCCTGGCCGAGGCCGAGGCGCGGGTGGGCGGCGTCCGCCACATCGTGGTCTTCCTCGACCCCAGGAAGCCCGAACCCAGCGCCGTCGCCATCGCCCACCGGCTGGCCGCACCCCTCAAGGCGGAGGTCACCCTGGCGGCGCTGGTCCGCATCCCTTTCACCCGCTCCCTCAGCGTCCCCCCCTCCCAGGAAGAGGAGATCGAGCGCGGCCTCCTGGCGGAGCTGGCGGAAGGTCTCCGCTCCCTCGAGCTTCACCCGGTGACCCGGGTGGTTCCCTCCCGGCAGTACTGGGACGGGGCCAAGGAGTTCGTCCGCCGCCTGGGCGCCGACATCGCCGTCATCGGCGTGGCGGAGGAGTCGGCCTTCGAGCGGGGCGAGGTGCTGGAAGGTCTCCTGCGGGAGTTGCCGCTGGTGGGATGCGAAGTTATCATCATTCGGCCGCGCGCAACCGAGCGGTCGCGAGAGCAGCAGGAGTCGGAGGTGCTGTAGCTCATGCGCATCGTGGTCGTCGGATGCGGTCGCATCGGCCGGCGCCTGGCGCGGGCCTTCTCGGAGCGGGGCGACGACGTGACCGTCGTCGACCGGCGGACCGCCGCGCTGGATCAGCTGTCCGAGCTTCCCGGGGTCCGCGTCGTCCCCGGGCTCGGCTTCGACCGGGAAGTTCTGCGCAAGGCGGGCGCCGCCGACGCCGACCTGCTCCTGGCGGCGACCGAGAACGACAACGCCAACCTGATGATCGCGGACGTGGCGCACATGCTCCTCGGCACGCGCCGCATCGTCCTGATCGTCAACGACGCCGAGGGCAGCGAGGTCTACCAACGGTTCGGCTACGACGTGATCGTCCCGGTCGAGCTGGGCGTCCAGGAGGCGCTGCTCTGCGCCGTGCAGCCCGCCTCGGGCCGGGGGACGGACGCGTCCGACAACCCCTGACGGGAGGAAGCCTCCATGTACCTGCTGGT
Organism: Bacillota bacterium; assembly: GCA_029961055.1. Classification (NCBI taxonomy): domain Bacteria; kingdom Bacillati; phylum Bacillota; species Bacillota bacterium. The sequence goes on along the minus strand of JASBVM010000005.1, from coordinate 120,493 downwards.
GGTAGGCGGTGGAAAGGTCGGCTACGCGCTCGCCCGGGACCTGATCCAGAGCGGTCACGAGGTGACCCTGATCGAGAAGCAGCCCGAACGGGCCCAGTGGCTGGTGCGGGCGCTGAGTGGCGCGGTCCTGGTGGGCGACGGGGCCAACCCGGAGACGCTGCGCGAGGCCGGCATCGAGCGTGCGGACGTGGTGATCGCGGCCAGCGGCCACGACGAGGACAACTATGCCATCTCCCGCATCGCCATCGCCTTCAAGACCCGCACCCACGTCATCGCCCGGGTGAACGACCCCCGCAACGAGGAGATCTTCCGGCGCATCGGCGTGCGCACCGTCAGTTCCACCCGGACCATCGCCGAGATGATCGAGGAGAGCGTGCCCAAGCCCTGAAACCGCCGGCCGGGCTAGCGGAGCCCGGTCTCCACGCGCAGGACCTCGGCCCGGCCGTCCAGCTCCACGCTGGTCTCCAGGAACTGGATCACCTCGTCCAGCACCCGGCGCGCCACCGACGGCTCGCCGCTGACCACGGCGATGCCGATCTCGGCCAGGTGGTGGGCGTCCTGGGCGCCCACCTCGGCGGCCGAGACGTTGAAGCGGCGTCGCATCCGGTCCAGAAGGGCCCGGAGGACGGCGCGCTTCTCCTTCAGGCTGCGGGAGGCGGGCAGGTTGATCCGGACCCGTGCCACGGCCACCGGCGGCATCCCCTCACGACCCCCTTCGCGGCGAGATCGCGGCGCCGGCCGGGTCGGCGAAGCCCGGCCGGGCCAGCCAGTCGTCCAGCGGCACGCGCCCCTGGAACTCGATCAGCCAGAGCCAGAGCCGGTACGGCTGCCGGACGGGGGCGAGGGCGGGCCAGGGGAGCCGCCGCCGGTACGCCTCCTGGAAGGCCGCGGCCTCCGCCGGCGGCAGGAGGAGCTCCCAGGCGGCCAGGTCCAGCTCGCGGGGGGCGACGGCCAGCGCGTCCAGGTCGACGATGCCGCTCACCCGGCCGCGGTCGACCAGCAGCTGGCTGTGGTCCCAGTCCAGCAGGACCGGGGCCATCCATCCCGGAGCGGGGAGGGCCCGGAGCGCGGCCTCCGCCCGCGCCAGCTCCACCTTCAGCGCCGGCTTGGCCTCGGCCAACCCCCTGGCCTGCTCCGCCATCGCCGCCTGCAGGGCCGGGTGAAACCGTGCCGGCGGTCGTTCTGCCGCGCCGGGCCGCCCCCACCCCCGGCTCCGCCGGCTGTGGAGAAGCGCCACCAGCGAGCCGAGCTGGTCGCCCAGCCCGTCCAGCGACCGCGGCATCCTCCCCGCCAGCCACTCCACCACCAGGTGCGGCCGGGGGTGGAGGCCCAGGCTGAGCGGCCTCGGGACGGGGAGCCCCTCGACCCCGGAGAGCCAGAGATAACCCTCCGCGATGGCGGCCACGTCGTCCGGCCGGAGCCCGAAGAGCCGGCGGACGCCCGCCCAGAAGGCCGTGCTCCCCGCCACGCGTTCCGCCCGGCGGCGCGGCAGCCGGACTACCAGGCGCCGCGTGGGCGTCTCCACGCTCCAGACGTGGTTGGTATGGCCGGCGTAGTCGGGCGCCAACCGCCGCCACGCGAGGAGTGGCTCGCCCAGGAGGCGCTCCAGGCAGGCATGGGCGCTCCGCCGCGGAGCCTTCAAACGGCCTCTCCCGCCGCCTGCCCGCTCCCCCCGCGGGCCAGGCGGAGCGCCGTGGCCAGCGCCTGGTCGAACATGGTGGCCGTCAGCCGACCGGTTTGGGTGTTCTGCCGGCTCGGGTGGTAGCTCGCCACCACGGCCGGGCCGCCCAGCGGCCGCGCCACCTGCCCGTGCGCGAAGGAGGGCCAGCGTTCTCCCGGCGGCATGGAGGCGCCCCACTCCTCCCGAGCCACCTCCCAGGCGACGCGGCCCAGCGCCAGGACGGCGCGCACCCGCGGCAGCAGCGCCAGCTCGCGGCGCAGGTGCGGGCGGCAGGCCAGGATCTCCTCGCGGGTGGGGCGGTTCCCGGGCGGGGCGCAGCGGACGGGCGCGGTCAGGAAGCAGTCCCTCAGGCGAAGGCCGTCCCCGGCCGAGCGGCTGAAGGGCTGGTTGGCCAGGCCGGCGCGGTGGAGCGCCGCGATCAGGAAGTCGCCGGAATCGTCGCCGGTGAACATGCGCCCGGTCCGGTTGGCGCCGTGGGCGGCCGGCGCCAGCCCCAGCAGGAGGAGGCGCGCCTGCCGGTCGCCGAAGCCGGGGACCGGGCGTCCCCAGTAGGGCTGGTCGCGGTAGCGGCGGACCTTGGTCCGGGCCACTTCCTCGCGCCAGGCGACCAGGCGGGGGCAGAGCCGGCAGTGGACCACCTGCTCCACGTGGCTGCGCCAGGCCCCTTCCTCTCCGGCCCACTCAGCGGTTCGCGCCATCCGGCCGCCTCCCCCGGGCGCCCGCGCCGGCCGGGGCGGGCGCCTCCAGAACCTCCTCGAGAAAGGTTCGCACCGCCCGCCGGAACTCCCCCGCCCGCTCCAGGTGGAGCAGGTGCCCGCTCCCCGGGCCGCGGAAGAGAAGCCAGCGGGCGCCGGGCAGCCGGTCGGCCAGCTGCCGGCTGTAGCGGGCCGGAATCATCCGGTCCTGCTCGCCCGCCACCACCAGGGCGGGCACGGCGGGGATCGCCTCCGGCCTCACCACCTCCGGCGCCAGCTCCAGGTAGGCCAGGAGCGCCTCCCGCGGGGGGCCCGCCGGCGGGCGCCAGGCGGCGGCCAGCCGCTCCAGCCGGTCGGGGTCCTCCGCCAGCTCGGCCGAGCCCAGGAACCAGGCCAGGGTGCGCGAGTAGACCGTCTCGGGCGCCCAGCGGACCATCTCGGCCACCGCCCGTCTCCGCTCGCGCAGGTCGCCGTCCTCGTCGAGCCAGGGGTGGACCAGCACCAGGGCGGCGGGGCGCCTGGGCAGGCGGGCCGCCAGGGAGAGCGCGGCCCGGCTGCCCAGGCTGAGGCCCACCAGCACCAGCCTGCCCGGTCCGGCGGCCTCCGCCAGGGGGGCGTAGGCCGCCAGCAGCTCCTCCCAATCGGCGGGAAGCGGCCCCGCACTCCGCCCGGTCCCGGGCGGATCCGGCGCCAGAACCCGCCAGCTGCGCCCCCAGTCCGCCAGCTCCGCTCCCCAGGAGCGGTGGTCCGCGCCCGCCCCGGGAAGGAGCAGGAGCACCGGTCGCCCGGGGTCCGGGTCCGGAGGCTCCACGCTCCGGAGGTGGAGCGGGCTTCCTCCCGCCCTCCGCGAAGGAACGGCCAAGGCCTCTCACCTCCCCGTCCGGCCCTCCGCGGCCCGGACGCTCGCCTCCTCCCCAGTCTAGCCGCTCCCGGCGCCGGCAGGGGCGGGAACGAGCCCGGGCGGGGAAGACTAGCCGGCGGAGGAGGAGGCCGGATGAGCGACCTGCTGGCGGCGCGCTGGCAGATGGGGATCTCCCTGGGGTGGCACATGCTCTTCGCCGCCTTCGGGGTGACGCTGCCGCTCCTGATGGTGCTGGCGGAGGGGCTGGGGCTGCTGCGGCGCTCGCCGGTCCACCTGCAGCTGGCCCGGCGCTGGTCGGGGGTGACCGCCGTCCTCTTCGCGGTCGGCGCGGTCAGCGGCACGGCCCTCTCCTTCGAGCTGGGGCTCCTCTGGCCGCGGCTGATGGGCTTCGCCGGGCCGGTCCTGGGGATGGCCTTCTTCCTGGAGGGCTTCGCCTTCTTTGCGGAGGCGATCTTCCTCGGGCTCTACCTCTACGGGTGGGAGCGGTTGCCGGCGTGGGGGCACTGGCTGAGCGGCCTGGTGGTGGCCGTCGCGGGTTCCGCCTCCAGCGTGCTGGTGACGGCCGCCAACGCCTGGATGCAGGTCCCGTACGGGGCCCGGACGGCGGCCAGCGATCCGCTGGGCGCCGCCCTCGGCAACCCCGTCTGGCCGCGGATGGCGGTGCACGCGACGCTGGCCGCCTGGACGGCCGCCGCCTACGCCGTGGCCGGATGGACGGCCTGGCGCCTCCTGCGCGAACCGGAGGGGCCCCTCCGGGCCGAGCGGCTGGCGGGCCTGCGGCTGGCCATGCTGGTGGCGCTGGTGGGGGCCGTCGCCATGCCGGTCTCCGGCGACGCCAGCGCCCGTCAGGTGGCGGTGCGCGAGCCGGTCAAGCTGGCCGCCATGGAGGCCCAGTTCACGACCCGGGCGGCGGCGCCGCTGCGCATCGGCGGCCTGCCCGACCCGGCGCGCCGGACCGTTCGCTGGGCGCTGGAGATCCCCGCCGGCCTCAGCTGGCTCGCCTTCCGCAGGGGCGACGCGACGGTGCGCGGCCTCGACGCCGTCCCCCCGTCGCGCTGGCCCCCGGTCACCGTGACCCACGTGAGCTTCCAGGTCATGGTGGGGAGCAGCCTGCTCCTGGTGGTGGCCGCCCTCCTCTTCTGGCTCCGCGCGGCCCGGAGCCGGCCACCGCGCTGGTCGCTCCGCCTCCTGGTGGCGGCCTCGCCCTTCGGCTTCGTCGCCCTGGAGACCGGCTGGTTCGTGACCGAGTTCGGCCGGCAGCCCTGGGCGGTGGCCGGCCTGATGTCCACCGCCGACGCCGTCACCACCGGCGGCGGGATCTCCTTCAGCCTCCTGGGCTTCATCCTCTTCTACGCCGCGCTGAGCGCGGCCGTGGTCTACTTCCTGCGGCGGCTGGACTCCGCTTCGCCCGATCCCGGGGAAGGGCCGGGCGACGCCTTGCGGGAGGAGCCCGCGCTTCCGGGGGTGCCCCAGCGTGCCCACTGAACCGGGCGGACTGCCGGTTTCCATCCCGGACGGGCAGGGAGGGCCCGTGGCAGCGGCCGGGCTCCTCCTGGCCGTGGTCCTCGGGGTCTACGCGCTCTTCGGCCTGGCCGACTTCGGCGCCGGGCTGTGGAACCTGGTCGCCAGGGGCGGGTGGGCGACGGCCGAGCGGCGGGCGGTGGCGCGCGGCATGGGACCGGTCTGGGAGGCGAACCACGTCTGGCTGATCTTCGCGCTGGTCCTCCTCTTCACCGCCTTCCCCCGCGCCTTCGCCCGGCTGGGCACGGGGCTCTTCGTCCCGCTCCACCTGGCGCTGGCCGGCATCATCCTGCGCGGGGCCGCCTTCGTCTTCCTTGCCCACGGCCGGAAGGCCGCCGGCGGCGATCCCGCCGCCGACCGGTGGGGCGCCGTCTTCGGCGCCGGCAGCCTGATCGCGCCCTTCTTCCTGGGGCTGAGCCTGGCCGCCGCGGCGCAACCGGGGCTGGTCTGGTGGTCGCCCTTCGCCGTGCTGGTCGGTCTCGCCACGGTGGCCGCCGGAGCGCTGGAGGCGGCGGTCTACCTGGCGGTGGAAAGCCGGGACGAGCTCCGCCGCCGTTTTCTCCGGCGCGCCACGAGAAGCCTGGCGGTCTTCGCGCTGCTGGCGGCGCTGGCACTGGTCGCCGCGCAGCAGGCGGCGCCCTGGCTGGGCCCGCGCCTCGCCGGGGGCCCCGGCCTGCCCTGGGTCCTGCTGGCGGCGCTGGCCGCCGTCCTGGACGCGGTCGCCCTGGCCCTCCGGCACCCCGAGGTGGCCCGCCTCTGGACCGGCAGCCTCGTCCTCCTGGTCTGGGCCGGTTGGGCCGCCGCCTCGTGGCCCTGGCTGGTCGCCGGCGAATGGACCGCCGCCGCCGCCGCGGCTCCCGGCGCGGTCCTCCGCCAGGTGCTCGCCCTCCTGCCCTGGGGCCTCCTGCTGCTGGTGCCGGCGTTGGCTCTCCTCTTCGCCGTCTTCAAGGGCCGGAATCCGGCGATGGGCCCGGAGTAGTCGTCGTCCTCCCCGCCCCGGTCGCGCCTGCGGGCTAGGAGCCGTCGTCGCGGCCGCGCTCGCTCCCCACCTCCAGGCTCAGCCCCTCCCGCGCCCGCCGCGTCGGGCCGGCGAACGCCTCGCGCGCTTCCCTCTCCAGCCGTTCGAGGTCGCCGAAGGGAGGCAGGTGCGTGATCAGCAGGGCGGCCACTCCCGCCCGCCGCGCCATCTTGCCGGCCTCTTCCGCCGTCAGGTGGCCCGCCCGGGAACCGTCCTCGCCCGCACGGAGCGTGGCCTCGGCCAGGAGGAGGTCGCTGCCCGCGGCCAGCGCCTCCACCTCCGGGCTGGTGGCGGTGTCGCCGGTGTAGACCAGGCTGGCGCCGCCGCTCTCGACGCGGAGGGCGAGCGCGGGCACCGGGTGGCGGGCCGGGGCCACCTCCACCCGGAAGGCCCCTTCCTGGACGCTCTCGCCCACGCGGAGCGGCCGGAGCTCCGTCCAGGGATCCCCGGCCAGGTAGAAGCGGGCGCGCTCCAGCGCCTGCTCGGGCGCGTAGACGGGCAGGGGCGCCCGGGTGAAACCGCGATACGACTCCACCACGAGCGCCTGGGAGAGGACACCCAGATCGGCCGCATGGTCGTGGTGGAGGTGGGAGAGGAAGACCGCCTTGAGCCGCCGCAAACCGTCCAGCCCCTCGCTCGCCAGCAGCCGGCCGAGCACGCCGGAGCCGCAGTCCAGCAGGATCTCGCCCCCACCGGCCTCCTCCCCGGAGAGCAGGTAGCCCGCGCTGGCGCCGCCGGGGCCAGGATAGCCCCCCCAGAAGCCGAGTACCTCCAGTCGCACGTCGAGCACCTCCCATCCCGCGTAGGTTATCATCCACCCTGGTGGAGGAGGCGGTCAGGGTCATGGAGACGACCCGGGGCAAGCACGTCGAGCAGCACTTCACCGGTGGCGCCTGGATCCGCGACATCATCCTCGGCATGTCCGACGGCCTGACGGTCCCCTTCGCCCTGGCGGCCGGAATCTCGGGAGCCGTGGCGCAGAACTTCCTGGTCGTCGTCGCGGGTTTCGCCGAGCTGGCCGCCGGTGCGATCAGCATGGGCCTGGGCGGCTACCTGGCGGCTCGGAGCGAGCGTGAGACCTACGAGAGCGAGCTGCGGCGCGAGCGGCAGGAGGTCGCGGAGCTGCCGGAGGTGGAGCGCCAGGAGGTGCGCGAGATCTTCGAGCGCTACGGCCTGCAGGGTGCCACGCTGGAGCAGGCGGTGGGCGCCGTCGCCTCCGACCGCGAGGCCTGGGTCCGCTTCATGATGCGGGAGGAGCTGGGCCTGGAGGAGCCCGAGCCCGGCCGTGCCCGCCGCTCCGGGCTGACCATCGGCGGCAGCTACGTGGCCGGCGGCATCATCCCGCTGGCGCCCTACCTCCTGCCGATCCCCACGCACAGCGCGCTCCTCCTCTCGGCCGCGGTCACCCTGGGCGCCCTCCTCGTCTTCGGCTGGCTCAAGGGGAGCTTCACCGGCGTCCCTCCCCTCCGCTCCTCCGCGCAGACGGCGCTGGTGGGCGGCGTCGCGGCGGCGGTCGCCTACGCGCTGGCGCGCGCCATCTCCGCCTTCGGCTGAGCGGCGTGGACCGGTCCGGCCGCGCCCTGAGGACCTTCGACCGAACCGTTCGCCGATCACGGGATCGTCTTCCGGGAATACTAGGCCGCGGCATTCGAACGAAGTGCCGCCCGGAAGGCTCCCAATCCGTGCCGACCGGGCCGGAGGGGAGTGGAAGCCGTGAGAGGCAAGATCCGTCGAGGAGCTTGGGGGCTCCCGGTCCTCCTGCTCGCAGGAGCGCTGGCCGCCTCGGCCTGCACAACCCCCGGCGGGACCGCCCGCCGGACCAACCCGCCGGGTCCCGCCCAGACCGGGAGGGCGCAACTGGTGCCGGGAGGGACGAGGGGAACGGTCATGCTCCCGGCCAGCGTCTTCGATCCCGCTTCGCTCAGCCGGCCGGTCGCCTGGAGCACGCTGGTACAAGCCAACTCCAAGCTGGCCGACTACGTCGCCCAGCCCAGCGACGACCCCCGGGCCGCCCGCATCTATACGCCCAAGACGAAGGACGTGCCCTCCCTCCAGTTCCTGGTCGATCGCGCCGGCAACGTGATCGGGGTGCGGGCACGCATCCCGGCTTCCGCGGGCCGCCAACCCTGGTACGACGGCGGCGGCGCGGCGGGCACCCCCGGAGGCGGGACGACGGGGACGGGCGCGACGGGAACCCCCACGGGGGCCGGCACCGCGGGTGGCACCACGGGTGCCGTCCCCGGGATCGGAGCAGGCAACGGGTGGACCACCCAGACGCTCTACCTGGTCCCGCCCGGCGGGCGGTCCGCGACCACCCCCGGAACCGCCACCCGTCCCGGCGCGCCCGGCACCACGGGAGGAACCACCGGCACCACCGGGACCGTCACCGGGCCGGCGGGTCCCGGGACGACGGGCCCCACCGCTCCGGGTACGGCGGGTCCCGGGAGCGTGGGCATCACAGGTCCGGGCACAGCCGCCCCCGGGCGGACGGGTACCGCCCCGGGGACCCGGACGGGCTGGATGCCGGGGACGCCACCGCCCCCGGGGGTACCGGGCACCGCCTGGCCGAACACCGCCAGCGTCACCGGGACGGCCGGAGCCACCTACGGGTTGTCCAGCCTCTCCACCCTGCTCCGGTACAACCCGCAGTTGGGCCGGCTCCAGAAAATGGGTCCCTATATGCTGGGCATGGGGCAGCACTGGGGTCACAAGGGACCCGGCATCGAGGTGATGACCGACCGCAAGGGGCGCGTGGTGGCGTTGGCCGGTGCCTTCCCCGCCGACCAGACGGGGAACGGCTGGCAGCGCTTCTATGACCAGGAGCCCAACCGGCCTTCCTACGACCCGACCATGGGCCAGTTCTTCTGGAGCCAGCACGTCTACTTCGTCGACCCGGCGGTGATCCGCTGATCCGCCCGGGTGCGCCGGAACCCGCGAACGGACCGAGGGGGAGGGCCGCCCCGGGGTGGGGCGGCCCTCCCCGTCCCGCCGGCTCCTACCCGGTGAAGAAGAGGTCGAGCTGGGGAAAGCGGCGCACCAGCTCCCGGCGGAGAAAGCGGTGTTCCGGTCGCTCCAGGCGCGGGTCGCCGGCCAGGAGCCGCTCGCTCTCCGCCCGGGCCGACTCCAGGAGCTCCCGGTCTCCGGCCGGGTCGGCCGCCCGCAACTGCGGCAGCCCGTGCTGTCGCCGGCCCAGGAACTCGCCCGGCCCCCGCAGGGCGAGGTCCGCCTCGGCCAGCGCGAAGCCGTCACCGGTCTCGGCCAGCACCTGGAGGCGCTCCCAGCCCTGGCCGCCCTCGCGGGAGGCGACCAGGAGGCACTCCGAGGCGACCCGGCCGCGGCCCACCCGCCCCCGCAGCTGGTGGAGCTGCGCCAGCCCGAAGAGGTCGGCGCCCTCGATCAGGATGACCGTCGCCTCCGGCACATCCAGGCCCACCTCCACCACCGTGGTGGCCACCAGCACCTGGATCTGGCCGCGGGAGAAGGCCTCCATCACCGCCGCCTTCTCCCGCACAGGAAGGCGGCCGTGGAGCAGGCCGACCCGCCATTCCGGATGGCGGCGCTCCAGCTCGCGGGCGAGCGCGGTCACGCCGGGCGCGGCCGCCGCGACCCCGCTCTCTTGCTCCTCCCCTTCCTCCTCGACGCCCTCGCCGATGCGCGGGCAGACCACGTAGGCCCGGTGGCCCGCGCGCAGGTGGCGCTCCAGCCGCCGGTACGCCTCCTCCCGCGCCGAGGGAGGGAAGAGCCGGGTCCGGACGGGCTTCCTGCCCGGCGGCAGCTCGCGCAGCACCGAGAGGTCCAGGTCGCCGTAGAGGGTGAGCGCCAGCGTCCGCGGGATGGGCGTGGCCGTCATCACCAGGACGTCCGGCCGGACCCCCAGCCGCGCCGCCTTCTGCTGGAGCGCCGCCCGCTGCTCCACGCCGAAGCGGTGCTGCTCGTCGATCACCACGGCGCCCAGGCGGGCGAAGCGGACGTCCTCCTCGAGCAGGGCGTGCGTCCCCACCACCACCGGGAGCCGGCCCCGGGCCAGCCGATCCAGGAGTTCGGCCCGCTCGCCGGGGGAGAGGCCGCCGCGCAGGAGCCCCACCTCCACGCCCAGCCGGGCGAAGCGCGGCGCCAGGAGGAGCCAGTGCTGCTCCGCCAGGATCTCGGTCGGGGCCATCAGGGCGCCCTGGTAGCCGGAGTCGACGCTCTTCAACAGCGTCATCGCCGCCAGCACCGTCTTTCCCGCGCCCACGTCGCCCTGGAGGAGCCGGTTCATGCTGAGCGGCCCCTCCATGTCCGCCTCGATCTCGCGCCAGGCCTGCTCCTGACCGGCGGTCAGCCGGTAGGGGAGCCCCTCCCGGAAGGCGCGCACCCGCCGGCCGTCCGGCCGGTGGCGAACGCCCGGCAGCCCCTCCCGCGCCCGCCGGCGGAGGAGGCCGATGCCCAGCTCCAGGAGCCAGAGCTCCTCGAAGGCGAGGCTCCGCCGGCCCAGCTCCGCCTCTTCCGGCGACCGCGGCAGGTGGACGGCGCGCCAGGCTTCGCCCTGCGCCAGGAAGCCCTGGCGCCGGCGGACCTCCTCCGGCACGGCCCCCGTCTCGTCCGCGGATCCCTCCACCGCCTGCCGGCACCATTGCCGCAGGAGTCCCTGGGAGAGACCCTGCCCGGCGGGATAGACGGGCACCAGCCGGCCCAGCCGGCCGCCCGCCTCGTCCGCCGGCTCCACGTCAGGACTCTGCATCAGCCAGCGGCCGCGGAACTGCTCCACCCGGCCGAAGGCGGCCAGGCGGGCACCCGGGGGAAGCTGCCGCTCGCGGAAGGGCTGGTTGAACCAGCGGAGGACGAGCGTCCCGCTCCCGTCCCGCAGGACCGCGTCCACCAGCTCCATCCCCCGGCGGGCCTGCCAGCGGCGGACCGCCACCACCTCGCCCAGCACCAGCTGCTCCCGGCCGCTCTCCAGGCGGGCGACGGGCACGGGCTGGCGCCAGTCTTCGTACCGCAGGGGGAGGTGGAAGAGCAGGTCGGCCACGGTCCGGATCTCCAGGCGCGCCAGGGCTGCCGCCTGCCGGCCGCCCACGCCGCGCAGGCGCGTGACCGGATCGGCGGGCGAGGGTTTCTCCCCGCGCCCGGACCCGGTTCCAGGTCCGGATCCAGGCCCGCGCTCGAGGTCGGACCCCGTCCCGAGCCGTGCCCGGAGCGCCCGGGCCAGGGCCGGCCGCCGCTCCGGCGGCGCCTCGGCGTAAGTCCGCAGGAGCCGGCTGACCTCGGCCAGCCAAGCCGCCAGGCCACCGGCCCCGTCGTCGTCCGTGTGGGCCTGGCGCCGCAGGGGTTCCAGTCGTCTCTCCACGTAGGCGGCGACGCCGCCCACCACCGTCCGGTCGCGGAAGCCGTCCCGTTCTTCCTGGCGCAGGATGGCCCGCAGCTCGCGAGCCACCTGATCGGTAGCCGTCTCCATGGCGGTCCGCAGGCTCGCTCCGGCGCTTACTCCGCGGCGACCAGGTAGGGGTAGAGGGGCTGGTCGCCGCGCTCCACCTGGACTTCGCAGGCCGGCACCGCCTGCTCCACCTGCCGGGCCAGAGCCTTCGCCCGGCCCTCGTCCACCCCTTCGCCGTAGATGAGGGTGATCAGACGGGCGTCTTCGCCCGCCAGCCGCTCGACCAGCGCCAGGGTCGTCTCCTCCAGGTCCGGACCGGCGTGGACCAGCTCGTTCCCGTGCAGCGCCAGGAATTCGCCCTCCCGCACCTCGACGCCGTCCAGCGTCGCCTCCCGCACCGCCCGGGTCACCATGCCCGTGCGCACCGAGGCCAGCGCCTCCCGCATCGCGGAGAGGCTCGCCTCGAGGCCCTGGTCGGGCACGAAGTTCATCAGCGCCGCGATCCCCTGGGCCATGTCCGCGGTGGGAACCACCTCCACGCGGCGGCCGACGGCCAGGCGAGCCGCCTGCTCCGCCGCCATCCGGACGTTCCGGTGGTTGGGCAGGACGATCACCGCCTCCTCCGGCACGGAGCGGATCGCCTCCAGGATCTCCTCGGTGCTGGGGTTGAAGGTGGCACCGGCGCGGACGAGGCGGCGGGCTCCCAGCGAGCGGTAGACCCTCTCCATGCCCTCCCCCTGGACGACGGCCACCACCGCCACCGCCGGCACGGGAGCGGGACGCTCGCCCGCCTCCGCCGCCCGCTCCCCGGCCGCGGTCTGGGCGTACGTCTCGCTCTGCAGGCGGAGGTTGACGACGCTGACGTCACGCAACTCCCCCTGTCGGACCGCCCAGCTGAGCACCCGGCCCGGGTCCGCGGTGTGGATGTGGACGCGGGCCATCCGCTCCCCCTCCACCACCACCAGGCTCGAGCCCATGGCCGCCAGCTCCCGCCGCCAGCGCGGGAAATCGGGCCCCGCCGCGGCCACCAGGAAGAACTCCGTCTCGTACGGGTGCTCCATCTGGCGGACCGCTTCCTCGCGGTAGGCCGCAAGGCCGGCTCCACCAGCCCTCTCGGCCTGCCCGGACTCCTCCGCCGCGGGAAGGGCGGCGGCCGGCACGGCCTGCGCCGCCGCGCCCGAGGGTGGCGAGGCCACCCCCAGCCCGCCGCCCGTCCCGATCCTCTCGCTGGCGCCCTCCAGCAGGTAGACCAAGCCCTGCCCGCCGGAGTCGACGACGCCTGCGTGCCGCAGCACCTCCAGCATCCGCGGTGTCTCGGCCAGCGCCTGCCGCGCCGCCTCCAGGGCGCGGCTGAGGAGGCGGGAGAGCCCGGCCCCCTGGCGCGCGGCTTCCTCCGCGGCCTCGGCGGCGCGCCGGGCGACCGTCAGGATCGTTCCCTCGACCGGCTTCATCACCGCCCGGTAGGCCGTCTCCACGCCGCGGCGCATGGCGGCCGCCACCTGCTGGGGCCCCGCCCTCTCCATCCCCCGGAGCCCATCGGCGAAGCCGCGCAGAAGCTGCGAGAGGATGACGCCGGAGTTGCCGCGCGCGCCCATCAGCGCCCCCTGGGCCAGGGCCCGGGCCACCTCGCCCAGGGAACTCCCGGACCGTTGGGCCTCGCGCAGCGCGTTCTGGATCGTCTGGCTCATGTTGTTGCCCGTGTCGCCGTCCGGCACCGGGAAGACGTTGAGCGCGTTGACTTCGGCTTCGTGCAGAGCCAGCCGCTCCGCCGCGGCCTCGGTGGCCGCCAGCAGTCCCCGCCCGTTCAACTCGCGCACTTCCAAGGCGATCCCCCCGCGCTCAGCGCCGGCCTCTCCCGCCACGCTCCTGGCGGTCGAGCTGGATATCCGCCACCTCGATGTTCACCTGGTCCACCTTGAGTCCCGTCGCCTGCTCGACGCTATAGCGGATCTGCTCGCGCGCGTTCTGGGCGACCTCCGAGATGCGGGTGCCGAAGCCGACGACGACGGCGACGTCGAGGGTCAGCCGCTCCGCGCTCAGGTGGACGGAGATGCCGCGGCCGGGCGAGCCGAGCCCCAGGGCGCCGGCCAGCCCCTCCAGCCCGCGGCTGGCCACCCCGGTGACGCCGTAGCACTGCTGCAGCGCGTGCCCCGCCAACATGGCGATCGCGTCCTCGCTGATCTCCACCGTGCCGAGCGCCGTCTCGATCTCGCGGCCCATCCGGCTCACCGATCCTTTCCTGGGGCCGGCACGCGGCCGGCCGGCGACGCAGAGCGACGCAGAAATGATAGCACAGGCCCAGCCGGCGGGCCGGTCCACGGCCCCGGCCCGGTTGCGGCCCGCGGCGCCGGGATGGTAGCATGCGGGGTGCCTGTTTCCAGCCTTGGATCGAGAGGATGCGGTGGCAGTGTCCAGGCGATGCGAACTCTGCGGTCGCGAGGTGGCCTTCGGACATTCGGTCAGCCACTCCAACCGGAAGGGGAACCGGGTCTGGCGCCCCAACCTGCAGAGGGTGAGCGTCGAGACCGCGGAGGGGAGGAGGAGGCTGCGCGTCTGCACCCGTTGCCTCCGCTCGGGCCGGGTTCGGCGCGCGGTCTAGCGAAGGCCTGGCGAAGGACCGGGAGCTCCGCGCGGAGCCCCGTCGCAGGCTCGCTTCCTCCGTTCGACGTCCGGTCGGCGCGCCCGCCGGCCGCGGGGCGCCAGGGGGGCGCCCCGCCAGCCGCCGCGGCCGGTTCAGCCCGCCAGCCGGCGCAACAGCGGGCGCAGCCAGGCCGGCAGCCGGATCACGATGAACCGCACTGGGCAACCTCCTTCCTCCGGCCCGCAGGGCGGGGCGGAGTCCACTCTATGTCGCACGGCCTCGGCCGGGTTCCTTCCGGCCCGCGCTCGCGGGCGGGCCGCACGGGACCGGACCCGAGGAGACCCGCCGGCCCGTCGCATCGCGGTCCTCAGTCGCGGGCGCGCAGCCGCCTCTTCCACCCGCCCCGCTCCAGCACCACGTCCATGACGTCGTCGTAGGTGATGATCCCCTGGAGGCGATGCTGCTCGTCGACCACGGGCAGCGCCAGGAAGTCGTAGCGGGCCATCACGTCCACCACCGTCTCCTCGTCCGCCTCCAGGGGGACCGAGACCACACGCCGGTGCATGATCGCGTCCAGCGGGCGATCGGGCGGCGCGACGATCAGGTCGCGGAGGGAGAGTGTCCCCACCAGCCGGCCCTCCTCGGAGACTACGTAGAGGTAGTAGATGGTCTCGGCGTCCGGGGCGAGGACCCGCAGGCGGTCGATCGCCTCCTGGGCCGTCAGCCGCTGGGGAAAGGCGATGAAGTCGGTGGTCATCAGACCGCCCGCCGAGTGCGGTCCGAAGCGCATCAGCCGCTCCACGTCCGTCCGCTCCGCCCGCTCCATCCCGCCCACGATCGCCTCCTGATCGTCCTGGGGCAGTTCGGCCAGCACGTCGGCGGCGTCGTCCGGCGCCATCTGCTCCAGGATGTCGGAGGCGAGGCCGGTCGGAAGCCGCTCCAGGATCGAACGGCGAAGCGGCGGCTCCTCGATGCGCGAGATCACCTCCGCCGCGTCCCGGAGCTCCATGGAGCGGAGGAGCGCCACCTGCTCCTCCGGGTCGAGGTCGGGCAGGAGCGCGGCCAGGTCGGCCGGGTGGTAGCCCCGCAGCTTGTTCCAGGCGATGGCGAGCTTGAGCGGCGAGGAGGGAGAGCCCAGCGGCTCCACCAGCGCCCAGGGGATCAGGCGCTCCCGCCCGGCCAGCCCCAGCCGGCGCAGCAGTCCGGTCAGCCAGCCCAGCCCGAGCCTCTGGAGGAAGCCGCTCCAGCCCACGTCGACGGCGACGATGCGGAGCGTCTCCCCCACCCAGTTCACCTGGACGTCGTTGACGCGGACCACCTTCCGGCCCATGATGTCGATCACCTGCTTGTCCAGGACGTCCAACCCCAGCCGGATGGTCCGCGCCTCGGGCAGGAAGAGCCGGATCGACCGCTGGGGCGAGCTGACCACCAGCCGCCCGTCGGCGGCGGGCGCCAGCTGCCCGCTGGGCACCCAGAAGGCGTCGCCGCGCCTGCCCCGCAGGATGAAGCCGCGCGCCACCGGGTTCGACTGCCCCGCCTGGATCACCACGTCCTCCAGCCGCCCCAGCACCATGGAGCCCTCCGACTCGCGCGCGTACACCCGGCTCCCCAGGAGCTGGCTCAGGTAGAGCACCGCCTCACCCCCTTCCATGCCGTCCGCCGGCGCACGTTCTAGGCTATTCCGCCCCGGCCCGCCTCCCCCGAGCCGGGCGCCCGGCCCCTCGCCCCCCGGGCCGCCCGCTCCGCCAGCGCCCGCAGCCGCTGGAAGGCCGCGCCCGGATCCTCCGCCCGCGCCAGGGAGGCGCCGGCCACCAGCACTTCGGCGCCCGCCGCCACCGCCTCCTCGGCCGTCTCCTCGCCGATGCCCCCGTCCACCGCCAGCTCGCCCCTCCAGCCGGGTGGCGCCTCCCGTGCCAGGAGGCGGAGCTTCTCCAGCGCCAGCGGCAGGAAGCGTTGCCCGCCGCGACCCGGATTGACGCTCATGACCAGGATCTGGTCCAGGAGCGGCCAGAGCCAGCGGACCGCCTCCGTGCCGGTGGCAGGGTTGAGGGCCAGCCCGGCCCTGAAGCCGCGCGCGCGGATCGTCGCCAGCAGCTTGTGCAGGTGGCGGCTCGCCTCCGCGTGGACCACCAGCGTCGCCGGCCGCGCCCCCAGAAAGGGGTCGATCCACGCCTCGGGCTCCTCCACCATCAGGTGGACGTCGAAGGGCAGCCGGGAGTGGCGGCGGAGCGACTCCGCCACCGGGGGGCCGAAGGTGAGGTTGGGGACGAAGTGGCCGTCCATGACGTCCAGGTGGAGCCGGCCGGCTCCCGCCGCCTCCATCCGCGCGGCAAAGTCGGCCAGGCGGGAGAGGTCCGCGGACAGGACCGACGGTGCGATCACGGGCATGACGGGCATGGGGCTGGCAGCCTCCTCTTCAACGCCGCTCCGCCACCGCGCGCAGCTCCTCCAGAAGCCCCCGGTAGCGGGCGTAGCGGCCGGCGTCGATCTCGCCCTGCTCCACCGCCCGACGCACCCCGCACTCGGGCTCCTCCAGGTGGAGGCAGTCCCGAAAGCGGCAGAGAGCGGCCGGCTCCCGGAATTCGGGGAAGTAGCGGCGGAGGTCCTCGGGCTCCGCCAGGGCGGGCGGGTCGAGGCGGACAAAGCCCGGCGTGTCGGCCACCCAGCCGCCCCCCTGCATGGGCAGCAGCTCCACGTGGCGGGTGGTGTGGGTGCCGCGCTCGGCCCGGCTGAGCATGCCGGTCCGGAGCCTTGCGCCGGGGATGAGCGCGTTGAGCAGGCTCGACTTCCCCACCCCGCTGGCGCCTGCCAGCACCACCAGGCTGCCCCGGAGGAGCGTTCGCAGCTCCGCGAGGCCGGTGCCGTCGCGGGCGGAGGTGAAGAGCGCGGGGTACCCCACCCGCCGGTAGGCCTCCAGGAAGCGGCGCGCCTCGTCCAGGAGCTCCGGCCGGCCGGCGATCCGGTCCACCTTGTTGACCACCAGCGCCGCCGGGATGGACTGGCGTTCCGCCTCGACCAGCGCCCGGTCGACCAGCTCCGGCACGACCCGCGGCTCCACCCAGGATGCGACCACCAGGAGGAGGTCCACGTTGGCCACCGGCGGCCGCTCCAGCCGATTCCGGCGCGGCAGCAGCCGTTCGATCCGCGCGGTCCCGTCGGAAGCCCGCCACAGCTCGACCAGGTCGCCCGCCACCGGGGCCCCTTCCTCGCCGCGGCGCAGGCGGCCCCGCGGCCGTGCCGGCAGGGTGCCCTCGGTCGTCTCCACCTGGTACCACTGGTTGAGGACCTTGACGACCCGCCCCGTCAGGCTCAAGGCGTGCCTCCCTTCAGCAGCTGCCCGTCCGGAGGGTTGACCAGGTTGCCGTTCTCGTAGACCTTCAGGTAGGCGTCGCCCTTCCCCCAGCAGGCGTTCACCTGGAAGCTGTCGCCGGGCGCGTGGGGCGCCTCGTAGATGGTGCGCGTACCGGACGCGTCCGACAAGTCGACCCGGACCTGGACGGTCTGGTCCCCCCCGCCCTGGACGGTGATCGTCGGCTGCGCCTGGTTGACGCAGCCCTGGCTGATCACCAGATCGACGGAGCTGCCGGACCCCACCATCTGCCCCGAGGCGGGCGAGGTGGAGACCACGATCCCCGCCGGGTAGCCCGAGCGCTGGTAGCTCATCTTGCCGGGGACCAGCTGGCTCGAGCGGAGCCGGCCCAAGGCGTCGTCCACGCTCAGGCCGACCAGCGGCGGCACCACCACCTGCGTGACGCTGGGCCCCTGGCTGACGGTCAGGGTGACCGTGCTCCCCTGGGAGACCGGCGAACCGGGGGCGGGCGACTGGTCGATCACGTAACCGGTGGCCACGGAGTCGCTGTACTGCTGGACCACCTGGGTCCGCAGCCCGCGCGCCGCGAGAACCGCCTCGGCCTGGCTCTGGCGCATGTTGCCCACCGCGGGCACCGTCACCTGCTGGGGTCCCTGCGAGACCACCACCCGGACCGGCTGCCCCGCCTTCACCTGCGCCCCCGGCCGGGGATCCTGGGAGATGACGGTGTTGGCCGGGTAGCGCTGGCTGTACCGCTGGTCGGCCACGCTCAGGGTGAGCTGCGCCCCCTGCAGGGTGCGCGTCGCCTGGCTGAGGCTCTGCCCGACCACCGAAGGGACGCGGACCGTGGGCACGTCGAACCAGCGGCTCAACCGCCAGGCGCCGTAACCACCGGCGGCCAGCAGGAGCACGATCGCCCCCACCAGGGCCCAGAGCCGGCGTCCCCGTCGCTGCGGGGCCGGCGCCCGCTTCCCGCCGCCGCGGCCCCCCTTGGACGGCGCAGCGGCCTCACCGGCCTCCTCCCCGCTCGGCCTCGGGGCGCGGCCCAGCTCGATGGTCGCCTCCCCATCCGGCGGCGGCTCCAGGCGCACCGCGTGGGAGAGCGGCTGGCCCAGCAGGAAGGCGCGGAGATCCTCGGCCATGGCGGCGGCCGAGCCGTAGCGGAGGCCGGGTTGGCGCGCCATGGCCTTCCGCACCACCGCCGCCAGGGCGGCGGGGACGCCGGGCGCCAGGAGCGAGAGGTCGGGCGGATCCTGCTGGAAACGCTTGAGCGCCACCTCCACCGGGCTCTCCCCGTCGTAGGGGAGCTCCCCGCTGAGCAGCTGGAAGAGGAGCACGCCCACCGAATAGAGGTCCGAGCGGCCGTCGAGAGGGCTGCCTCGCGCCTGCTCCGGCGAGATGTAGTGGGCCGAGCCCAGGATCGCCCCGGTGGGGACCAGCGTGGCCTGCGTCACCGCGCGCGCGATGCCGAAGTCGGCCACCTTCACCCGGTCGTCCCGGGTGAGGAGGATGTTGTCCGGCTTGACGTCCCGGTGGATGACGCCGTGGCGGTGCGCCTCGTCGAGCGCGTCCAGGATCTGGACGGCGATGCGCGCCGCCCGCGCCGGGGGGAGCCTCCCTTCCTCGTCCAGCACCTGGCGGAGCGTCCGCCCCTCGACATACTCCATCACGATGTAATGAAGCTCGCCCTCGTCGCCCACGTCGTAGACGTTGACGATGTTGGGATGGGCCAGCATGGCGGCCGCCTGGGCCTCCCGCCGGAAGCGCCGGACGAACTCGGGGTCCGTCGAGTACTGTTCCCGCAGGACCTTGACCGCCACGGCCCGGTTGAGCAGACGGTCGAGGCCCTTGTAGACCACGGCCATGCCGCCCCCGCCCAGGCGGGTCAGGATCTCGTAGCGGCCACCGAGAACCCGTCCGATCACCCGAGACCACCCGCGGCCAGGCCGGTCTGGTCCTGCTCCTCCCCGCCGGCGGGGAGATCGGCGACCAGCACCGTCACGTTGTCGGGAGCTCCGCCCCGGTTGGCCGCCTCCACCAGGCGATGGGCCGGCCGATCGCCGCCCTCCGCCAGGAGAGCGGCCACCTGCTCCTTGTTCAGGGCGGCGCTCAGCCCGTCGGTCGCCAGGACCAGGCGGTCCCCCGGCTCCAGGCGGATCTCGAGGACGTCGACCTCCACCTCGGGGGACGTCCCCACCGCCCGGGTGAGGATATGCCGTTCGGGGACATGCTCGGCCTCCTCCTCGCTGAGGGCGCCCCGGGCGACCAGCGCCTGCACCAGCGAGTGGTCGGAGGTCAGCTGGCGGAGGGATCCGGCCCGCCACAGGTAGGCACGGCTGTCGCCCACATGGGCCAGGGTGAGCCGGTCGCCGTCGACCAGCGCCGCGGTGAGCGTGGTCCCCATGCCCTGCCATTCGGCCCGCGCCCGGGCGGCCTCCCAGACCGCCTGGTTCGCCCTGCGGACGGCCCGGAGCAGGCTCTCCCGGCTGGCCTCCCCCGTCTCGGCGCCGTCCACGTCCAGCCCCTTGGCCAGCTCGTCCAGCGCCAGCCGGCTGGCCACGTCGCCGGCCCTGTGACCGCCCAGCCCGTCGGCCACCGCCAGGAGCTCCAGCGTCCGGATACGGCGCCAGACCCAGGCGTCCTCGTTGCGAGGGCGGACCTTGCCCACGTCACTGGCCGCGTCGACCCGCATGCCGCTCCCTCCCCGACCCGCTTCCCGCCCGCCCCCGCCCAGGACCGCCCGGCGGCACGCGGGCTCCCCCGTCAGCGGGGGAGCGGCGCCCGGCGTCGCTCCCCCCCGGCCACCTCGCGGCGGCGGAGCTGCCCGCAGGCGGCGTCGATCTGCTGTCCCAGCGAGCGCCGGACCGTCACCTGCAGGCCGCTTCGCTCCAGGACCCGCCGGAAGGCTTCGATCCTCTCCGGCGGCGAGCTGACCAGACCCCGGCCCGATTCGTTGAGCGGGATCAGGTTGACGTGGCAGAGCAGCCCGTGGAGGAGCGCGGCCAGCTCCCGGGCGTGCTCCGGCTCGTCGTTGACGCGGTCGATCAGCACGTATTCGAAGGTGAGCCGTCGTCCCGTCCGCTCCAGGTAGCTCCGCGCCGCTTCCAGCAGCCGCGCCAGCGGGTAGCGGTTGTTCATGGGCACCAGCCGCCGCCGGAGCTCGTCGTTGGGCGCGTGGAGCGAGATGGCGAGCGTCACCGGGAGCCCTTCCCCCGCCAGCCGCTCGATGGCCGGCGCCACCCCGGAGGTGGAGACGGTCATGCGCCGGTAGGAGATGGCCATCCCCTCGGGCTCGTGCGCCAGGCGGAGGAAGCGGACCGTCTCTTCATAGTTCTCCAGCGGCTCTCCCATGCCCATCAGGACCAGCCGCGAGAGCCGCTCGCCGTGGGGGAGGAGCTCGCGCTGGATGGCCAGCGCCTGCTCCGCCATCTCCCCCGCCGTCAGGTCGCGCCGCTTCCCCCCCAGGGTGGAGGCGCAGAAGCGGCAGCCGACGTTGCAGCCCGCCTGGGTGGAGATGCAGGCGCTGGTACCGTACCGGTAGCGCATGCGCACCGTCTCCACCAGCTCGCCGTCCCGCAGGCGCAGGAGGAGCTTGACCGTCCCGTCCTCCGGATCGACCTGCCGCCGGACCACCTCCGCCGGCTCGAGAGGAATCCGCCCGGCAAGGCTGGCCCGCCAGCCCGCCGGCAGGTCGGTCATGCTCTCGAAGTCGGTGGCGGCCCTCCCCTGGATCCAGCGGAAGAGCTGGCGGCCGCGGTAGGCGGGCTGCCCCTCGCTCCGCGCGAACGCCTCCAGCTCCTGCCGGTCCATGCCCCGCGGATCGGGCAGCCCCGCGGCCGCCTGCCTCTCGTCTTGCATCGCTCACGCCTCCCGAACCAGCCGGGCGATGTAGTGGCCATCCAGACCGTCGCGCTGCGGCAGGAACTGGATCTCGCCCTCCCGCTCGACCCGCCCGGCCAGCGCCGGCGGCAGCCAGGGAGCCAGCGGATCCCACCGGTAGCCCGGCCACCGCCTCAGGAAGCTCTCCACCGTCTCACGGTTCTCCTCAGGTTCGAGTGTACACGTCGAATAGACCAGCGTCCCCCCGCGCCGGAGCAAGGGAGCCACTCCGTCCAGGATCTCCGCCTGCAGGCGGGCCGCCCGGCCCACGTCCTGCGGGCGCTTCCGCCAGCGAGCCTCCGCCCGGCGGTTGAGCACGCCCGTGCCGGTACAGGGTGCGTCCACCAGGAGGCGGTCGAAGGAGGCGGCCTCCAGACGCTCCGCCAGGTGGCGCGCATCCTCGGCCAGGACGCGGATCGAGCGGAGGCCGAGCCGGCGGGCGTTCTCCTCCACCCGGCCGAGCCGCCGTGCATCCACGTCCACGGCCAGCACCAGCCCCCGGTCCTCCATCTGCTCCGCCAGGTGGGTGCTCTTCCCGCCCGGCGCGGCCGCCACGTCCAGGACCCGCTCGCCCGGACGGGCGCCGACGGTGCGCCCGACCAGGATGGACGCCTCGGACTGGACCTGGTACCAGCCTTCCTCCCAGCCCGGGAGCTCCCGGGGCGCGGCGCCCCGCACCTCCAGCGCCTGCGGCTCGTAGCGGCCCGCCCGCGCCTCCAGGCCTGCCGCCCGGAGGCGCTCCAGCGCCTCCTGCGGCCGGGCGCGGAGCCGGTTGAGCCGGACGGTCAGAGGCGGCGGCACGTTCATGGTCCGCATCAGGCGCTCCGCCTCCTCGCCCCCGTACCGCTCCACCCAGCGGCGCGCCAGCCAGTCCGGGAAGGAGTGGCGGACGGCCAGGCTCCCGGGTGAGCCGTCGTCGGGCCAGCTCCACTCGCCGCGGCGGCGGAGCGCCTCCCGCAGCACCCCGTTGGCATAGCCGACCGGCGCCGGGCCCGCCACCGCCCGCAGCGCCTCCAGCGTCTCGTGGAGCGCCGCGTGCTCGGGGATCTTCATCTGCTCCAGCTGGTAGAGGGCCATCCGGAGCGCCCAGCGGAGCGGCGGCTGCAGCCGGGCCAGCGGCCGGCGGGAGGTCCGCGCCAGGAGGAAGTCGAAGCGGCGCAGCCAGCGGACGGTGCCGTAGGTCAGCTCCGTGGCCAGGTGCCGGTCGGCGGCAGCCAGGCCCGGCGCCCGGGCCAGCTCGGCCTCCAGCGCCTCGCGGCTGCGCGCGCCCTCCTCCACCCTCAGGCAGGCGCGGAGCGCCACCTCCCGGGCGCCGCGCCGGCTCCGGCCGGCTCCGGCCGGCCGGCGGCCGGGCCTCTCAGCCAAGGCGCTCCCCGGGCCGGAGCGGGTTGCCGCGCAGGAAGTCGGCCACGGACATCCTCCGCCGCCCGGCCGCCTGGACCTCCAGCAGCCGCAGCCGCTGGCCCCCGTCCGGGCCGCAGGCGACCACCGCCGAGCGAGCGTCCACCGCCACCAGTTCCCCGGGTTGGAGCGCCCCGGTCCCGCCTCCCGGGAGCTCGGCCGCCGGCAGCGGCTCGGCGCGGAAGACCTTGAACCGCTGCCCCTGGTAGAAGGTGTAGGCGCCGGGCTTGGGGCTGAGCGCGCGGATCTGGTGGAGGAGCTGCTCCGCGGGGCGGCTCCAGTCCAGGCGCTCTTCCTCGGGGCGGATCTTGGGCGCCCGGGTCGCCGCCGACTCGTCCTGCGGGACGCCCGGCACCTCCTCGCCGACCGCGAGGCGATGGAGGACGTCGATCACCAGCTCCGCACCGGCCGCCGCCAGCTTCGCCCCCAGCGAGCCCGCGTCGTCCTCCGGCTCGATGGGGACCGGGCGCTGCGCCAGCACCTCGCCCGCGTCGACGCGCTCGGACATGCGGATGACGGTGACGCCCGTCTCCCTCTCGCCCGCCATCAGCGCCCGCTGGATCGGGGCCGGGCCGCGGTAGCGCGGCAGCAGCGAGGGATGGATGTTGAGCGCCACCAGCTTGGGCACCGCCAGCACCTCGGGCGGCAGGACGAAGCCGTAGGCGGCGGTGACGATCACGTCCGGGCGGAGCTCCCGCAGCCGTTCCAGGAAGCCGGGCTCGCGCGGGTTCTCCGGCTCCAGGAGGGGGAGCCCGTACTCCAGCGCCTGGCGCTTGACCGGGGAGGGGAGGACCGCCTGCCCCCGCGCCCGGGGCCGGTCGGGCTGGGTGACCACGCCGGCCAGCTTGAAGCCGTGCCGGGCCAGGCGGCGCAGGACCGTGACGCCGAACTCCGGGGTGCCCATGAAGACCAGCCGGTAGGCCGTCTCGGGCGGGAGGCGGACCAGCCGCTGCGCCTTGTCCACGTAGAGGACGCCCTCCAGGTGGTCGAGCTCGTGCTGGAACGCCCGCGCCTTGAAGTCGTCGGCGTCCACCCAGATCCGCCGCCCCTGCCGGTCCAGCCCG
Organism: Bacillota bacterium; assembly: GCA_029961055.1. Classification (NCBI taxonomy): domain Bacteria; kingdom Bacillati; phylum Bacillota; species Bacillota bacterium. The sequence continues at coordinate 97,128 of JASBVM010000005.1, read as the reverse complement.
GTGACGCGGACGTGGCGGGCCCGCGTCACCTCGCCCACGTAGCCCGGCACGCTGAGGCAGCCCTCGTAGCCGGTCTGCTCGCCCTCCGAGCGCAGGAGCTCCGGGTTGACCATCTCGATCAGGCCGTCGCCGACGTCGACCACGATGACGCGCAGGTCGACCCCGATCTGGGGCGCGGCCAGGCCGACTCCGTCGGCGTCGTACATGGTGACGGCCATGTCGTCCAGGAGCTTCCAGATCTGCCGGGTGACCCGGCGGACCGGTCTGGCCCTCTGTCGCACCTCCGGGTGCGAGGAGTCCAGGATGGGGCGGATCACCCCCTTCTGCCGCCCGGCCCTCTCCGCGGCCGCGGGACGCCTGGCTTCCTCTTGCTCTTGCTGCCCGTTCGCGCCCATACCTCCACCATCCGACTCCTTCCCTGGCTGGCCTCTACAGGAGCGAGACCGGGTCGACGTCGACCAGGAGTCGCACCTCGCCCGCGGCCCGGCCGGCCTCGGCGACGGCGGCCAAGGCCGCGTCCCGCAGCGCCCCCACCCGCTCGCCGCTGAGCAGCAGGTGCCAGCGGCTCTGCCCTTTCAGCCTGCCCAGCGGCGCCTCGCTCGGTCCGATCAGGCGGGCGCCGGGCGGCAACGACGCGCGCAGCCGGCGCGCCACCGCCTCCGCCGCCTGCTCCGCTTCCTGCGGCCTGGCCGCCAGCGCCAGGAGACGGACCAGGCGGCGATAGGGAGGATACCCCAGCTCCCGCCGGACCGGCAGCTCCAGCCGCGCGAAGGCCTCGGGGTCCATCCGCAGCGCCGCCTGGATGGCGTAGTGCTCCGGCGCGAAGCTCTGGATCACCACCCGGCCGGGCCGGTCGCCGCGGCCGGCCCGGCCGGCCGCCTGGGTGAGCAGCTGGAAGGTCCGCTCCGCCGCGCGGAAGTCGGGCAGGTTGAGCGCCGTATCGGCATTGATCACGCCGACCAGCGTCACCCCGCCCACGTCCCAGCCCTTGGCCACCATCTGCGTCCCCACCAGGATGTCCGCCTCGCCCCGCAGGAAGCGGCGGTAGATCGCCTCGTGGGCGCCCTTCCGGACGGTGCTGTCGGCGTCCATGCGCAGCACCCGCGCACCCGGCCAGCGCTGGGCCAGCTCTTCCTCCACGCGCTGCGTGCCTGAGCCATGGTAGCCCAGGGCGGTGCCGCCGCAACCCGGGCAGCGGGACGGAGGGCGCTCCGCCCAGCCGCAGTAGTGGCAGCGGAGCAGCTGCTGGTCCGCATGGTAGGCCAGCGAGACGGCGCAGTGCGGGCAGCGCAGGACGTAGCCGCACTCCCGGCAGAGGACGAAGGTGTGAAAGCCTCGCCGGTTGAGCAGGAGGACCGACTGCTCCCCGCGGGCCAGCGTCTCGTCGAGCGCCTCGGCCAGCCGGCGGCTGAAGAGCGAGCGGTTCCCCTCCGCCAGCTCCTTGCGCATGTCCACCACCTCGGCCGCGGGGAGCGGCCGGCCGTTGACCCGGGTGGGAAGCCGGAGGAGGTGGTAGTGACCGCGCGCCGCCTCGGCCATCGACTCCAGCGCCGGCGTGGCGCTGCCCAGGATGACCGGGCAGCGGGCGCGCCGGGCCCGCTCGAGCGCCACCGAGCGGGCGTGGTAGCGGGGCGTCTCTTCCTGTTTGTAGCTGGCTTCCTGCTCCTCGTCGACCACGATCAGGCCCAGGCGCTGGCAGGGGGCGAAGACCGCCGAGCGGGCGCCCACCACCAGGCTGGCCTCGCCCCGGCGGACCCGCCACCACTCGTCGTACCGCTCGCCGTCGCTGAGGCCGCTGTGGAAGACGGCCACCCCGTCGCCGAAGCGCCCGCGGAAGCGGGCCACCGTCTGGGGGGTGAGAGCGATCTCCGGCACCAGGACGATGGCCTGCCGGCCGGCCTCCAGGACGGCTTCCAGGGCGCGCAGGTAGACCTCCGTCTTGCCGCTCCCCGTCACGCCCTCCAGCAGGAAGACCGTGGGAAGCCCCTCCGCCAGGGCGCGGCGCACGGCCGCGACCGCTTCCGCCTGATCCGGCGTCAGCTCGGGGCGCCGCTCGTCCCCGGCGACCGGGGCGGGTTGCGGGCTGCGAGGAAGGGGACGCCGCTCCACGGACAGGAGGCCGGCCCTGACCATCAGCCGGAGGGTGGCGGCGCTCACCCCGGCGGCCCGTTCCAGCTCCGGGCGGCGCCACGGTCCCGGCGCTCCCTGGAGGAGGGCGAGGACGCGCCGGCGCGCCGCCGAGAGCCGTTGCCCCTCCTCCACCGCGGCCGCGAAGGCCGGACCGGGGTGGAGCACCTCTTCGCTCCGCTGCCGGATCCGGTCGCCGCGCAGGCCCGCCGGCAGCATCACCCGCAGCGCCTGGACCAGCGTGGTCCCGTAGGCCCGCGCCAGCCACCGGGCCAGCTCCAGCGCCTCCGGCGTCAGGGCCGGCATGGGGTCGAGCACGGCCGCGATGGAGCGGACCCGGGAGGCGGGCACGGACGGCTCCCGGCGCAGCTCGATGACAAAGCCCTCCCGCCGGCTGTGCCCGAAGGGGACGCGGACGCGCCAGCCCGGCTCCAGCCGGCCGATCCACTCGGGCGGGATCCAGTAGTCGAAGAGACGGTCGGTGGCGGCCGCGGCCACGTCCACCGCGACGGCGGCCAGGCGCATGGCTTGGCCGGCCCGACGGTTCACTCGCCCTCGCTCACCTCGTAGCTGACCTTCCCCTCGGCGATCTCCTTGAGGGCGATCACCACCGGCTTCGAGCCGGGCTTGGAGACCGCCGGCGCCGCCCCCTCCAGGAGCTGGCGCGCCCGCTGGGCGGCCGCGTTGACCACCGCGTACTTGCGGGGCATGGCCGCCAGCACCTCCTCCAGCGTCGGGTCGAGTCGACCCTCCAACCCTTCTCACCCCTCTCCCTGCGGCTGGTGCCGCGCGGGTGCCGGCACCGCACCCAGCCCGTCGCCGGAACTCTCCTCCTCCGGCACCAGCGGCGATCCGTCGGCCAGCTGGCGCCAGGCCCGGCAGTGCTCGGCCCGCCGGATCGCTTCCAGCAGCTCCGCGGCCCGCTCTACGCGGTCGTTGACCACCGCGTAGTCGTACTCGCCGATGTAGCTCAGCTCCTGGGCGGCGTGCGCCAGGCGCATCTCCCTCGCCTCCGGGCTCTCCGTGCCGCGCCGGATCATGCGCCGGCGGAGCTCCTGGAACGAGGGCGGAAGGATGAAGACGAAGACCGCCTCCGGATAGGCGGCCTTGAGGCTCATGGCGCCCTGGACATCCTTCTCCACCACCACGTCGACCCCCTGGCCGAGCCACTCCTCCATGGGGCGCCGCGGCGTCCCGTAGGCATGGTCGAAGACGCGCGCCCACTCCACCAGCTCGCCCGAGCGCCGCCGGTCCTCGAACCCTTCCTCGTCGAGGAAGAGGTAGTCGACCCCCGGCTCCTCCCCGGTCCTGGGCGCCCGCGTGGTCACCGAGGGGGCGAAGCGGACGTCGGGGTGGCGCTCCAGCCAGGCCTTCCTCACCGAGCCCTTGCCGGCTCCGCTGGGCCCCGAGAGGACGAAGAGCAGCCCCGGAAAGCGGGGCCTGGGTGCGCCCGTCGAGCCGGCCGTTCCGCTCACTCCTGCGGATCCACCTCCACCAGCGCGTCCGGCGCCGAGTTGGGCACGGGCTCCCGCTCCGCGGCGCCCTCACGGGTCAGCATGCGGTGGGCCACCGTCTCCGGCTGGATGGCGGAGAGCACCACGTGCTCGCTGTCGGTGATGATCACCGCCCGCGTCCGCCGGCCGTAGGTGGCGTCGATCAGCCGCCCGGCATCCCTCGCCTCCTGCACCACCCGCTTGATCGGCGCGGACTCGGGGCTGACGATGGCGATCACGCGGTTGGCCGAGATGATGTTGCCGAAGCCGATGTTGATGAGCTTGATCTCCACCGAACCTCTCCCCTTCGTTGGCTGAATGATACGTCCGGACGGTCCGCCGTTCCAGGCGCCGTCACGGCCGGACGCTCACCGCCACGGTCCTTTCCAGCGCCTCCGGCAGGAGGCGCTCCCAGTCGATCCGCGCCTCGGCCCCCTCCACTTCAGCCAGCCGCGGCCGGGTCGCCGGGTGGGCGGGGACGAAGAGGCTGCAGCAGTCGGCGTAGGGAAGGATGGAGGTCTCGTAGGTGCCGATCCGCCTGGCTTCCTCGATGATCTGGCTCTTGTCCATGGTGATCAGGGGGCGGAGGACGGGCAGGGTGGTGACCCGGTTGATCACGCCCATGCTCTCCAGCGTCTGGCTGGCCACCTGGCCGACGTTCTCGCCGGTCACCGTCCCCAGCGCGCCCCGCCGCCGCGCCAGCTCCTCCGCCAGGCGGAACATCGCCCGCCGCATCAGGATGACGCCCAGCTCGGCCGGAGCCTCCCGGTAGATGGCGGTCTGGATGTCGGTGAAGTGGACCACGTGGACGGTCATCTCGCCGCTCCAGCCGGCCAGGATGCGCGCCAGCTCCAGCACCTTCTCCCGCGCCTGCTCGCTGGTGTACGGGAAGCTCTCGAAGTGGACGGCCTCGATCTCGATGCCCCGGCGCATGGCCATCCAGCCGGCCACCGGGCTGTCGATGCCGCCGGAGAGGAGCAGCATGGCGCGCCCGCTGGCGCCCAGCGGCAACCCGCCCGGTCCGGGAAGGGTGAGGGCGAAGACGTACGCCTCCCGCTCCCGCACCTCCACCTGGACGCGGACGTCGGGGGTGTGGACGTCCACCTGGAGCTCGGGATGGCGCTCGTGGAGGAGGGCGCCCAGGAGGGCGTTCATCTCCAGCGAGCCCAGGGGGAAACGCTTGTCCACCCGCCGCGCCTCCACCTTGAAGGAGCGCGCCGGCCGCCCCCGCGCCTCCGCCTCCCGGAGGGCCTCCTCCAGCGCCGTCAGCGCCGCCTCCTCCAGCGCCCCGCGCTCCGGCTCGACCCCCAGCGCCGGGCTGAAGGAGACGATGCCGAAGACCCGGCCGAGCGCCTGCTCCACCCTCTCCCAGGCTTCCTGGCCGGGCGGCGGCACCACCAGGAGCCGGCCGTTCCGCCAGGCGACCTCCACCCCCTGGACCCCCGTCCGCGCCAGCGCCGCCGCCACCTGCCGGCGGAGCTGGTGTTCGAAGCCGGGCCGGTTCTTGCCCTTGAGGCCGATCTCGCCGTAGCGGAGCAGGAGGAGCCGGCGCCTCATCGCCGCACCTCCCCCACCGCTCCCCTCAGCATCGCCAGGGCTCGCCCGAAGGCGGCCAGGGTCGCATCGATCTCCTCCGCCCGCGTCGCCCAGGGGGAGAGGCTCAGCCGCACCGCCCCCTGGGCGAGCGCCGGCTCGAGGCCCGCAGCCAGCAGGACGTGGCTCGGCTCCGGCCGGCTGGCCGTGCAGGCCGAACCGGTGGAGACGTAGACACCCTCGGCCTCCAGGGCGTGGAGAAGCGTCTCTCCCCGCAGGCCGGGAAAACCGACGTTCACGATGTGCGGCGCCGCCCCCGCCAGGCGCTCCCCGTCGCTGGCCGGACGCGGCCCGTTCAGCCGCCCTCCCAGCTCCTCCAGGCCGCGGATCAGCCGCTCGCGCCAGGCCGCCAGCCGGCCGACCGCCTCCGCCCGCTCCGCCTCCGCCAGCTCCGCCGCGCGCCCGAAGGCGGCGATGCCGGCGGTGTTCTCCGTGCCCGAGCGGAGCCCCCGCTCCTGTCCTCCGCCCAGGAGGAGCGGCTCCACGCGCAGCTCCTTGGCCAGCCAGATCGCCCCGACGCCCTTGGGCCCGCCCACCTTGTGGGCGCTGAGCGCCATGGAGCCCACCCCCCAGGCGCGCGGCCGCAGGCGAATCTTCCCCAGCCCCTGGACCGCGTCCACGTGGAAGAGCGGTCGCCGGGCGGGCGCCAGGTGGCCGAAGCGGCGGGCCAGGAGGGCGCCCACCTGGTCGACCGGTTCCACGGTGCCCAGCTCGTTGTTGACCAGCATCACCGCCACGACGGCCACCCGCTCGTCCAGGGCGGCCTCCAGCCGGTCCAGCCGGAGGCGGCCCTCGCGGTCGACAGGAAGACGCTCCACCTCCCAGCCCTCGCGCTCCAGCCGGGCGGCGGGCTGCAGGATCGCCTCGTGCTCCACGGCGCTGACCAGGATCTTCCGGCCCCAGCCGCGGCGGGCGGCCGCGCCGCCCAGCAGGGCCAGGTTGTCCGCCTCGGTGGCCCCCGAGGTGAAGGTGATCTCGCGCGGCTCCGCGGCCAGGACGGCGGCCAGCTGCTGGCGCGCCTCCTCCACGGCCCGCCTGGCCTCAAGTCCCTTGCGGTGGACGGAGGAGGGGTTGCCCCACTCCTCCTCCATCAGCCGCCGCACCACCTCCGCCGCCTCCGGCCGGACCGGGGAGGTGGCGGCGTGGTCCAGGTAGACCTCCTCGCTCATGCGTGGAACCCTTCCTCGATGCGCGCCATGGCCTGGTCCAGCCGCTCGTCGGGGACCGTCAGGGAGATGCGGAAGAAGCCCTCCCCCTGCCGGCCGTAGGCGCTGCCCGGCGCCACCAGCACGCCCGTCTGCCGGAAGAGGCGGGCGGCGAAGCCGGCCGAGCTCTCGCCCTGCGGCACCGGGACCCAGAGGTAGAAGGTACCCCGGCTGGGCGCGACGTGCAGCCCCGCTCCGGTCAGCGCCGCCACCGCCCGGTCGCGGCGGCGGCGGTAGATCTCGTTCATCGCGGCGATGAAGGGCTCGCCGACCTCCTCCAGGGCGGTGACCGCCGCCTCCTGGACGGCGCCGAACTGCCCGGAGTCGAGGTTGGTCTTCAGCCGGCCCAGCGCCGCCACCGCCGCCGCGTTCCCGACCGCCGCGGCGATGCGCCAGCCGGTCATGTTGAAGGGCTTGGAGAGCGAGTAGAACTCGACGGTGCACTCCTCCGCCCCCGGCACCTCCAGGGCGCTGGGCGCGCGGAAGCCGTCGAAGGTGTTCTCCACGTAGGCCGCATCGGAGGCGATCAGGACGTCGTGCTCCCGCGCCCAGGCCACCGCCCGTCGCCAGAAGTCGAGGTCCGCCACGGCCGCCGTCGGGTTGTTCGGATAGTTGAGGAAGAGGAGCTTCGCCCGCCGCGCCACCTCTTCCGGCACCTGAGCCAGGTCGGGCAGGAAGCCCCGCTCCCGCTCCAGGGGGAGCGGCCACGGCTCGGCGCCCGCGAGGCGCGTCTGGACGTCGTAGACGGGGTAGGCCGGGTCGGGCACCAGGACCACGTCGCCCGGACCCGCGTACGCCCAGATCAGGTGGGCCAGCCCCTCCTTGGAGCCGATCAGCGCCATCACCTGGCGCTCCGGGTCGAGCCGGACGCCGAAGCGGCGGCGGTACCAGTCGCTGATGGCGCGCCGGAAGCGGAGCGAGCCCCGGTAGCTCGGATAGCGGTGGTTGGCCGGGTCGCGGGCGGCCTGCGCCAGGCGCTCCACCACCTGGGGCGGGGTCGGGTCGACCGGGTCGCCGATCCCCAGGTCGATCACGTCCACGCCCCGCGCCACGGCCTCCTCGCGCTGCCGGTCCAGTTCGGCGAACAGATAGGGGGGGATCTTCTCCAGTCGTGCGGCCACCTCGGGCAACCGCCTCAACCTCGCTTCAGAATGGGATGGGATACTCGCCGCGGAAGACCTCCTCGGCCGGCCCCGTCATCCAGACGCGGCCGTCGGCGGCCCACTCGACGGCCAGCCGCCCGCCCGGCAGGTCCACCGCCACCCGCCGCCCGGTCCGCCCCTCGTGGGCGGCCGCCACCGCGCTGGCGCAGGCCCCGGTCCCGCAGGCCAGGGTGACCCCCGAACCCCGCTCCCAGACCCGCATGGTCAGGCGCTCGGGCGAGTCGACGCGGACGAACTCCACGTTGGTCCGCCCCGGGAAGGCCGGGTGATGCTCGATCTGCGGCCCCACCCGGGCCACGTCCACCGCTTCCGGGTCGTCCACGAAGATGACCGCGTGGGGGTTCCCCATGGAGACGGAGCGGTAGCGCCAACGGCGGCCCGCCGCCTCCAGCTCCCGCGCTTCCTCGATGGAGCGGGGCGGTCCCATGTCCACGCGCACCTGGCGGCTCCGCCGGTCACCCTCGCCCACCTCGGTCCGGATCAGGCCGGCCCGCGTCTCGATGGCCAGGCTCCGCTCGCGGGTGTAGCCCTCGTCGAAGAGGTACTTGGCCACGCAGCGGATGCCGTTCCCGCACATCTCGCCCTCGCTGCCGTCGGCGTTGAAGATGCGCATGCGGAACGGCTCCGACTGGCCGCGGAGCATGAGGATCAGCCCGTCGCCGCCGATCCCCCGGTGCCGGTCCGCCACGGCGACTGCCAGCCGCTGGAGCCGCTCGTCGCTCCATCCGGCCAGCCCGGGCTCCTCCAGGGGGGAGACGCCGCCCCCGATGGCGTCGACGAAGACGTAGTCGTTTCCCAGTCCGTGCATCTTGACGAAGCGCAACGCCGCCCGCCCCCCGTCGGATGCCTCTAATCTTAGCGGATCACGGCGCGGCGGGCGAAAGGCCGGGCGCCCCCGCGCCCGGGCCGGCCCCGGCGGCCCAGGTGGTCCAGGAAGACCAGCAGGAGCGCCACCAGGCCGGCCAGGGCGACGGGGAGCCAGCCGGCGGGCGGAGGCGCCACCACCTCGAAGGCCCGGGCGGCCCAGGGAAGGTAGAGGATGAGGAGGAGGGCGCCGAGGGAGGAGGCGACGGCGGCCAGCAGGAGGGGGTTGCCGCTCCACCCCAGCTCCCAGAAGGGTCGCTCCTCCGAACGGACCTCCAGGGCGTGGATCAGCTGGGTCAGCACCAGCGTGGCGGTGGCCAGCGTACGGGCCAGGGCCAGGTCGCGACTCCCCCACCAGGCGCTGGAGAAGACCGCCAGGGTGGCCAGGCCGATGAAGAGCCCGCGCTCCAGCACCCTGCGGCCCAGCCCGCGGGCGAAGAGGCTCTCGCGCGGAGGCCGGGGCGGGCGGCGCATCACGTCCTCCTCCGGCGGCTCCAGGCTGAGGGCGACCGCGGGCAGCCCGTCGGTGACCAGGTTGACGAAGAGGATCTGCGCGGCCGTCAGGGGGAGCGGGAGGCCCAGCACGATCCCGCCGAACATGGCCAGGAGCTCGCCGGTGTTGCAGGCGAGCAGGTAGCGGATGGAGCGGCGCACGTTGTCGTAGATGGTCCGGCCCTCGCGGACCGCCGCCACGATGGTGGCGAAGTTGTCGTCGGTCAGGATCAGGTCGGCCGCCTCCCGGGTCACCTCGGTCCCGCTGCGTCCCATGGCCACGCCGATGTCCGCCTGCTTGACGGCCGGCGCGTCGTTCACCCCGTCGCCGGTCATGGCCACGATCGCGCCCAGGCGCTGGAAGGCGCGGACCACCCGCAGCTTGTGCGCCGGGCTGACGCGGGCGAAGACGCGGACCACCCGGAGCCTCCGCTCCAGCTCGCGGTCCTCCAGTCGCTCCAGCTCCTGGCCCAGGAGGACTTCCTCCGGCCCGTGGGCGATGCCCACCTCGCGCGCCACGGCCAGGGCGGTGGCCGGGTGGTCGCCGGTGATCATCGCCACCCCGATGCCCGCCGCCTTGCACTCGGCCACGGCACCGGCCGTCTCGGGGCGGGGAGGGTCGATCATCCCCACCAGCCCGAGGAAGACCAGGCCCTCTTCCTCCTCCGCCCCGATCTCCCGCGCCGGGCGGGCAGGACGGTAGCCGACGGCCAGGACGCGCAGCGCCCGGGCCGCCATCTCCTCCGCGCCGGCCGCCAGGCGGCGCCGCGCCTCGGCGGTGAGCGGCCGGCAGCGCCCGCCCTCCAGGAGGTAGCGGGAGGAGTCCAGGATCCGGTCCGGGGCGCCCTTGACCAGCAGGACCGCCCCGGCCTGCGGCGAGCCGGCGGGGGCCGGCCAGAGGGCGGCGCTCTCCCGGCCTTCCGCCCGGACCAGGACGCTCATCGCCCGCCGCTCCGCCTCGAAGGGGAGCTCGGCCAGGCGGGGCCAGGCGGCGCGGCTCTCCTCGGGAGGAAGCCCGACCCGCCCCGCCAGCGCCACCAGCGCCCCCTCGGTCGGGTCACCCGCCACGGTCCAGCGCTCCTCCCGGCGCTCGAGGCGCGCGTCGCTGGCCAGGAGGGCGGCCAGGGCCAGCCTCCGGAGGGCCGGCTCGCCGCCGGACCCCTCCAGGTCGAGACGGGCCGCGGACGGGCTCGGGTCGTAGCCGACCCCGTCCACCAGGCAGCGGCCCCCCGGCCAGCGCACCTCCCGGACGCTCATCTCGTTCCGGGTGAGGGTGCCGGTCTTGTCCGAGGCGATGACCGTGGCCGTGCCCAGCGTCTCTACCGCCGGCAGGTGGCGGACGATGGCGTTGTGGCGGATCATGCGCTGGACGCCCAGGGCGAGGGTGATGGTGACCACCGCCGGCAGCCCCTCGGGGATGGCCGCCACCGCCAGGCCGACGCCGGCCAGGAACATCTCGTACGGCGCGTAGCCGCGCGCGATCCCGATCAGGGTGGTGGCGCCGGCGATGGCCAGGCAGGCGGCCACGATCCACCTCCCCAGACGCTCCAGCCGTTCCTCCAGGGGCGTGCGGACCTCCTCCGACTGGTGGATCAGGCCGGCGATGGCCCCGATCTCGGTGGCCAGGCCGGTGGCCACCACCACGGCCCGCCCGCGCCCGCGGGTGATCACCGTCCCCTGGTAGACCATGTTGGAGCGTTCGCCCAGCGGCGTCGCCTCCGGCAGCTCCGCGTCCGCCCGCTTGGCCGCCGGCTGGCTCTCGCCGGTCAGGGCGGACTCGTCCGCCTCCAGCGCCGCGGTGCGCAGCAGCCGCGCGTCGGCGCCGACCCGGTCGCCCGCCTCCAGCAGCAGGAGGTCGCCGGGCACCACCTCCTCGGCCGCCACCGTCGCCTCCCGCCCCTGCCGGAGCAGGCGCACCTGGGGGGCGGTCAGCGCCTTGAGGAGGGAGAGGGAGCGCTCGGCGCGCGCTTCCTGGAAGGTTCCCAGGACCGCGTTGAGGAGGACGATGGCGAGGATGACCACGGCGTCGGCGGTCTCGCCCATGAGAAGGGAGACGCCCGTGGCCGCCACCAGGAGGAGGACCATGAAATCCTGGAACTGGGCCAGGAAGATGCGCCACCACGAAGGCGGCGCCTCATCGGGCAACTTGTTGGGACCGAAGCGCCGGAGGCGGGCGGCCGCCTCGGCCTCGTCCAGCCCGCGCTCCGGATCGGTCCCCCAGGCTTCCAGCACCTCCGCCGACGATCGGGCATGCCAGGCGGCGGCGGACGCCGCCCGGCTCGATCGGGTCCCGGTCTGCATGGCTCAACCTCCGTCCCAGGGCTATGACTCCCGGGACGAGGAGAGACCGGCCCCGCCGAAGACCCCCTTCAGCCAGTCGTGGACCGCCGGCGCGCCCGCCAGGACGGTCCCACCCTCCAGGCGGAAAGGCCGGCCGTCGGCGTCGCTGACGCTTCCCCCCGCCTCGCGGACCAGGAGCGCGCCCGCCGCCATGTCCCAGGGGGCCAGGTGGAGCTCCCAGAAGGCCTCCAGCCGCCCGGCCGCCACGTAGGCCAGTGCCAGCGCGGCCGAGCCGAGGGTGCGCACGTTCTGCACCCGGTCGGCCACCGCCGCCAGCCGGTCCAGGTTCCGCCGGTGGCCCCGCCGGTCGAAGGGGAAGCCGGTGGCGACCAGGGAGAAGGGGATCCGCTCCTCGCGGCTGACGTGGAGCGGCCGCTCGCCCAGCCACGCGCCACCGCCCGGCCAGGCCTCGAACCGCTCCCCGCGCACCGGGTCCAGCGTCAGCCCGTAGCGGAGCCGCCCGTCCTCCAGGAGGGCCATGGAGACGGCGAAGAAGGGGATCCCGTGCAGGTAGTTGTTGGTGCCGTCCAGCGGGTCGACCACCCAGCACCAGCCGCGCGCCCAGGGCAGGGCGCCCGCCCGCTGCGGCGCCGCGCCGGGGCCGGACCCGGTCCCCCCCTCCTCCCCCAGGAAGGCGTCCCCGGGGAAGCGCGCGCGCACGCGGGAGCGGATCGCTTCCTCGGAGCGGCGGTCCACCTCGCTGACCAGGTCGGCGGGCGAGCTCTTCACCTCCACCCGGTGCAGCACGCCCAGCCCCTCCAGGAGGAGGGCGGCCGCCTCCTGCGCCGCCTCGCGTGCCAGCTCCACCCGGCCCTCCAGCCCCGGGGGCACGGCAGGGCCTCTCCGCTCCTCCACCCTCTCACCCCCGGGCCCTATGGTATCCTCGCGGGCGGGCGGGGTGAGGAAGGCTGCCGGACGGGATCCTCTTGCGCGCCCTGGCCCTGGAGCTGGGCGGACGCCTGGCCGGGGCGCGCGTCCAGAAGGTGACGGCGACGGGCGAGCGGAGCTTCGGCTTCCGCCTGCGTCTCGCCGACGGGACGCTTCACTGGCTGGAGCTCTCGCTCGAGCCGCAGGCGGACGGGGTTCTGCTGGACCCGCCCCGCCTGCCGGGAGGGCCGGACGGGCCGGGCGCGGAGCCGCCGGACCGCCCCGGCTTCTGGCTCGCGCAGCTCCGCCGGCACCTGGGAGGGGCGCGCCTGACCGGGGTGGACCAGCCGGGCTGGGAGCGGATCCTGCGGCTGGGCTTCCTGGGGCGGGACGCGCTGGGCGACCCGGCCCGCTACGAGCTGGTGGCGGAGCTGATGGGCACGCGCTCCAACCTGCTCCTCGTGGGGGAGGACGGCCGCATCCTGGACGCGCTCCGCCGCGCCAGCCCGGACGAGAACCCGGCCCGCCCGGTCCTGCCCGGCCTCCCCTACCAGCTGCCGCCGCCGCCGCGGGAGCCGCGCTGGCAGCCCGAGGAGGGCGAGGCGGCGCTGCTCGAGCGGCTGGCCGCGGCCGCCCGGACCGGCCGCCCGGCGGCCAAGGCGCTGGCCGCCGCGGTGGCGGGGATGGGCCCGGCCCACGCGCGCCTCGCCCTGGAGGCGGCTGGCCAGGGCGGGGCGGGACGGCTGCCCGAGGAGCCGGCGGCGCTCGCCCGCCTGGCCGGCCGGGTGGCGGCCATGCTCGGGGCGGCGGGGCGCGGCGACTTCCGGCCCGCGGTGATGGAGGAGCCGGGTGCCGAGGAGGCGGTGGCGGTGCTGCCGGAAGGGCTTCCTGCCGGGCGGCCGCGCCTCCGCCCGGTGGCCACGGTCAGCCAGGCGGTGGCGGAGACGCTCGCCCGGCGCGGGGAGCGATGGCATCTCGAGCGCCGCCGGCGCACCCTGCTCCAGCCGGTGCGGGCGGAGGTGGAGCGCCTCCGCCGCCGCCTCGAGGCCCAGCGGCGGGAGCTGGAGGAGGCGGGGGAAGCCGACGCCTGGCGCCGTGAGGCCGAGCTGCTCCTCGCCTATGCGGCCAGCTTCGCGCCGGGCCAGCGCGGGCTGGACGTGCCCGACCACTTCGAAGCCGGCCAGCCGCTCCGGCGGCTGGAGCTGGAGCCCGGCGAGCGCCCGGTGGAGCGGGCGCAGCGCCTCTTCCACCGCTACCGCAGGGCGGTCCGCCGCAGGCAGCACCTGGAGCCGGTGCTGGCCGCGACGGAGGAGCGGCTCCGCTACCTGGAGTCGGTGCTGCTGGAGCTGGAGGAGGCGGAGAACCCGGCGGAGCTGGCGGACGTGGAGGCGGAGATGGAGGCGGAGGGGCTGCTCCCCGCGCCGCGGCACACCCGGGCCCGGAGGCGGGAGCCGCCCGCCTCCACGGGGCCGCTGCGGCTCCTCTCCCATGACGGCTGGGAGATCTGGCTGGGCCGGAACAACCGGCAGAACGAGGAGCTGACCATGCGCCTGGCCCGGCCCGACGACCTCTGGTTCCACGCCCGGGGGCTCCCGGGCGCCCACGTCCTCCTGCCGGTCCGCGGACGGGAGCAGCCTCCGGAGCGGACGCGCCTCGAGGCGGCCGCGCTGGCCGCCCTCCACTCGGGCGGCCGCCGCTCCTCCTCGGTGGAGGTGGACTGGACGGAGCGCCGGAACGTCTGGAAGCCCCGCGGTGCCCCGCCCGGTTTCGTCCTCTACCGGAACGAGCGGACGCTGGCCGTCCGCCCCGACCCGGAGCTGGAGGCGGATCTGCGCAGCCTCTCCGGCGTCGCGGGCTCAGGCGCGTCCGGCCCCGCCTGAGCCGGCGGGAAGGCCGAGCAGCCGGTCGACCGTCCGCCGGTTGAACTCCTCGATCAGGGGGCGGCGCGGGATCGGGGCGAAGGCCCCTTCCTCGCCGGCCTCGGCGTCCAGGAAGTGCCGCGGCAGGGGGACCGGGCTGAGCGGCTGCCAGCGCCGGAGCCACTCGTCCGGGATCCGCTGCGGAAGCGGTCGGCCCGTCAGCTCCGCCCAGAGGAGCGCCCAGACGCGGGGCACCACCTCCCAGACGGCGTAGCCGCCCCCGCCGAAGGCGAGCCAGCGCCCGTCGCAGAGCCGGTGGGCCAGGCGGTGGAGCTCCTCGGCCGCCACCTGGTAGCTGCGGGTGGTCAGGGCCAGGTGGGTGAGCGGATCGAGCCGGTGCCCGTCCGCCCCGTGCTGGCTGACCAGCACGTCGGGGGCGAACCGCTCCAGGAGGGGGGGGACCACCCGCCGGAAGGCCTCGATCCAGGAGCCGTCTTCGGTGAAGGCGTCCAGCGGGACGTTCCAGAAGTTCCCTCTCCCCGCGCCCCGCCCGCGCTCGTCGATGGAGCCCGTCCCGGGGAAGAGATAGCGGCCGGTCTCGTGCAGGGAGATGAAGAGCAGGTCGGCCGCCTCGTAGAAGGCGGCCTGGACGCCGTCACCGTGGTGGGCGTCGATGTCCACGTAGGCGACGCGGAGACCCCACCGCCGGCGCAGGCGCTCGATGGCCAGGACCACGTCGTTGACCAGGCAGAAACCGGAGGCCCGGCCCCGCTGCGCATGGTGGAGCCCCCCGGCGGGATGGAAGAGGTGGAGGAAGCGCCCGCTGCCCACCCCGTCCGCCGCCTCCAGCGCACCCCCCGCCACCCAGGCGGCCGCCTCCGCCATGCCCGCGAAGACCGGGTCGTCCTCCGTCCCCAGCCCGAACCGCTCGGCTCCCGGCTCCGCCTCCCCGGAGCGGCTCATCCGCTCCAGCGCCTCCAGGTAGTCCGGGTCGTGGGCGACCTCCAGTTCGGCGCGGCTGGCCGCCCTCGGGCGGAGGATGTCGCCCGGCCGGAGCAGCCCGGCGCTCTCCAGCAGGTGGATGAGCAACTCCAGGCGGAGCGGATCGAAGGGATGCCCCTCGCCGAACCGGTAACGGAGCAGACGCCGGTCCCAGACCAGCGCCACCGGATCGCTGTCCCAGTGCCCGTTCCAGACCATGTCGCCCGCCGCGCGCGGCTAGCCGCGGCGGATCCGCTCGCCCAGCGCGCTGCGGACCGCCCCGGCGGCCAGGCTGAAGAAGCTCCGGTGCTCGCTGAGCACCGCCCGCACGGCGTTGAGCGTCCGCCGCACCTGCTCCTCCGTGACGACGAGCGGCGGCTCGAACCGGATCACGTTGGGGTTGTTCAGCGTGTAGGCGGTGATGATGCGGTAGCGATCCAGGAGTTGCGCCGCCACCAGGGAGGCTCCGTACTCGGCCGCAGCCCGGTTGACCAGCCCGCCCGTCAGCCTCTCGGCCCATCCCCGGGTGGGCTTCTCGAACTCCACCCCGATCAGGAGGCCCCGCCCGCGCACCTCGCGGATCATCGAGGGGAACTGGCGCTGGATCGCCCGCAGTCCGGCCAGCGCCTGTTCGCCGCGGAGGCGCGCCTTCTCCGCCAGGTTCTCCTCCACCACCACCTCGATGGAGGCCAGGGCCACCGCCATCGCCCGGGCGTTGCCGCCGAAGGTGGAGGTGTGGAGGAGCGCGCGCTCCATCCCCCCGTACGCCCGGTCCCAGACCTGCGGCGTGGTGACGAAGGCGCCCACCGGCATCACCCCGCCGCCCAGCGACTTGGCCAGGCAGAGGATGTCCGGCGTCACCCCCTCCCACTCGCAGGCGAAGAGCTTCCCCGTCCGCCCGAAGCCGGTCTGGATCTCGTCCAGGATGAGCAGCGCCTCGTACCGCCGGCAGAGCTCCTGCACCCCGCGCAGGTAGCCCTCGGGCGGCACGATCACACCGCCCTCGCCCTGGATCGGCTCCAGGATGACCGCCGCCACGTCCCGCCGGCGGAGCGCCCCTTCCAGCGCATCCAGGTCGCCGTAGGGGACGGCGTACGTCTCGGGCAGGAGCGGGCGGAAGGGGTCCTGGTACTTGCTCCGCCCGGTGACGGAGAGGGCGCCGAAGCTCTTGCCGTGGAAGGAGCCCTGGGCGTAGAGGATGCGTCGCTTCCGCGTCGCCGCGCGGGCCAGCTTGAGCGCTCCTTCCACCGCCTCGGCCCCGCTGTTGCAGAAGAAGGTCCGGCTCAGGTCGCCCGGCGTGATCTGGGCCAGGTTGTGCGCCACGGCCGCGACCAGGGAGGAGAGCGACGCCTGGAGCAGGTTGGGGGCCTCCCGGACCGCCTCCAGCGCGGCCACGATGCGCGGATGGTTGTGCCCCTGGTTGACCGCGCCGTACCCGCCCAGGAAGTCCCAGTACTCGTTCCCCTCCGCATCCCAGACCGAGACCCCGCTGGCCCGGACGTAGCGGCGGTCGAAGCCGACGCTGCCCAGGAGCGCGGCCAGACCCGGGTTGACATAGCGCCGGTAGAGCTCCCGCGTCCGGGCGCGCCCCAGGAAGAGCGCCTCCTCGAGGCGGATCAGCGGTTCCATCACTCGGTCAGCTCCATGATGGCCACCTCGTTCCGCCCGTCGACCTCCTCCAGGCGGACCTCGATCACCTCGCGGCGCGAGGTGGGCACGTTCTTGCCCACGTAATCGGCGCGGATCGGCAGCTCCCGGTGGCCGCGGTCGACGATCACCGCCACCTGGACGCGGGCCGGCCGGCCCAGGTCCATCAGCGCGTCCAGGGCGGCCCGGACCGTCCGCCCGGTGTAGAGCACGTCATCGCAGAGGACGACCGTCTTGCCGGTGATGTCCACCGGCAGCTGTGTGCCGCTGACCGTCGGCCGCTCGCTCTTCAGCGACAGGTCGTCCCGGTAGAGCGTGATGTCCAGGACCCCGGTCGGAAGCTGGACGTGTTCGAACTCCTCGATGTACCGGGCGATCCGCTCCGCCATGGGCACGCCGCGCCGGCGGATGCCCACCAGGATCAGCCCCTCGGTCCCCTCGTTCCGCTCCACGATCTCGTGGGCGATCCGCCGGAGCGCCCGCTCCAGCGCCTCCTGGTCCATGATCAGCGCCTTCTGCTGGAGGACCATCCTTCCACCTCTCCCCTCTTCCCCCCGCCCTGAAGCAGGGCGGTTCGCCAGCGCCGCCCTCATCCCTGCCGGTCCATGGTCCCCTCTCCCTGCGGCGGCCCCACCGGCTCCCCGTCCCGGTCGCCGCGGCGCAGCGCCGCCAGTGCCCCCAGGAAGTCCTCCGGCGGCGGCGCCTCGAACCGCATCGGCCGCCCTTCGACCGGGTGATCGAAGGCGAGCAGCGCCGCGTGGAGCGCCTGCCCGCGGAGGCCCAGCTTCCTCCCCATCTCGAGGGCGGCCCGGCCGCCGTAGACCGGGTCGGCCAGCACCGGGAAGCCGGCGAAGGCCATGTGCACCCGGATCTGGTGCGTCCGGCCCGTCTCCAGCCGCAGGCGGAGCAGCGCCGCCCCGGGGAAGCGTTCCAGCACCTCGAAGTGGGTGACCGCCGGGCGCCCGCCCTCGGTGACCGCCATCCGCTTCCTGCGCACGGGGTCGCGCCCGACCGGAGCCTCCACCCGGCCGCGCGCGGGCAGCTCGCGCTCCCGGCCCGGCGGGAGCCAGACCAGGGCCAGGTACTCCCGCCGCATCTGCCGGGCGTGCACCATCGCCTGCAGGCGGGCGAAGGCGCGGCTGTTCCTGGCCACCACCAGCAGCCCGGTCGTCTCCCGGTCGAGGCGGTGGACGATCCCGGGCCGCTCCCGGTCGCCCATCGCCTCCCGGCCCTCCAGCCGGCCGAGCAGCGCGTTGACCAGCGTTCCGTCGGGGTGGCCGGGGGCCGGGTGGACCACCAGGCCGCGCGGCTTGTCGACCACGATCAGATCGGCGTCCTCGTAGACGATGCGGAGCGGTATCGGTTCCGGGCGCGCGCGGGAGACCGGAGGGGCGGGCACGTCCACCGTCACCCTGCTCCCGGCGCGGAGGCGCTCGGAGGCCCGCACCGGGCGGCCGTCGACCTGCACCCGTCCCTCCTCCAGCCAGCGCTGGACCTGGCTCCGGCTCGCCTCCAGCTCCGCCTGGGCAGCCAGCCACCGGTCGATCCGCTGGCCGGCCGCCTCGGTCTCCACCTCCCTGCTCCAGACCGTGGTCGCTCCCCCCTGCTCAGGCGTCCGGCCGAGCCGGGGAATCGCCCGCCAGGAGCTGCCAGGCCAGAAGAAGGGCGCCCACCACGACCGAGCTGTCGGCCAGGTTGAAGACCGGCCAGATGCGGAAATCGAGGAAGTCCACCACCCAGCCCCGCGAGAGACGGTCGACCAGGTTGCCCAACGCCCCTCCCAGGACCAGCCCCAGCGCCACCTGCAGCCAGGGCCTGCCGCGCCCCTGGCGCAGGGCGAAGAGGACGACGCCGGCCGCGATCACCAGGCTGACGCCGGCCAACCAGTCGCTCCCCCCCTGGAAGAGGCTGAAGGCGGCGCCGGTGTTCCGGGTGTACGTGAGATGGAAGACGCCGGGCACGACGGCGATGGACTCGCCCGGCGTCATCCAGCGTCGCACGGCCAGCTTGCTCAGCCAGTCCAGCGCAAGCACCGCCAGCGCCACCCAGGCGAAGGTCACCCCGTCCCCTCCTCCGACCGCGCTATTCTAGCACGCACCGGAAGAGGGACCCCGCCTCCACCGGCTGCCGGCCTCCCCCCGGCCGGAACAGACGGAGCAAGGCGGCTCAGCCACCCTCCCCGGGCGGCTCCCGGCCCGGCCCGAAGGGCGGCGAGAGGAGCCCTTCCTCCGCCGGGCGGTCGCGCTCCGGGCCCGCCTTCGCCTCCAGAGCCCGCTGGCAGCCGGCGCAGAGGCGCGCCTCGGGGACCGCCTTCAGCCGCTCCACCTCGATGGGGCGCCCGCAGCGCTGGCAATAGCCGTACGTGCCCTCCTCCATCCGCTGGAGCGCCGCCTCCAGATCCGCCAACCGGCGTTCCCAGCGGTTGCGGAAGGCCAGGTCCTGGCTCCGCTGGAAGAGCTCGTCGCCGATGTCGGCGGGATGGTTGTCGTAGGTGGAGAGCTCCCCCAGGGCATCGCCGAGACTCCGGCCGAGCCCTCCCTCCAGATGGCCGATGCGCCGGCGGAGCGAGTCGATCTCCGCCTCCAGACGCCGGCGCAGCTCCTCGCGCAGAGACACCCAAGGCTCCCCCCCGGAAGGTAGCCTCCCCGGGGCGGGAGCCGCTCAAAACGCAACCCTGGATGGCCGGTCCTCAGCTCCCGGTGGTGCGGGAGCCCGCGTTGATGGCGTCGATCTCGGCCAGCAGCTCCTCGGTGGAGGGCATGCCGCGCTTGGCATAGCGGACGACGCCGTCGCGGTCGATGAGGTAGACGGTCCGCTGGATGCTGGTCCCGTTCTCCTTGAGGGCATCGTAGGCGGCGGCCACCGAGCGGTCCGCGTCCACCGCGATGGGGAAGGGGAAGCCCTCCTTCTCGCTCCACTTCTCGTGCGAGTTGAGACTGCCGGGGTTGACCGCCAGCACCGCCGTCCCGCGCTCTTCGTAGGCCTGGATGGCGTCGCGGGCGGCGCTCAGCTGCCGCCGGCAGCCCGGCGTGTTGTCCTTGGGATAGAAGATCAGATAGACGTTCCGGCCCCTGAAGTCGGAGAGCGAGACCTCGCCCACCCGCGTGGCGGGCAGGCGGAAGTCGGGCGCCGGTTGACCGATCTCGATCATGCACATCCTCCCTTCTCCGGACCCCGTCCGGGTGTTGGGCGCGCAGGTGGCGGGGCCGCGCTAGGTCTGCGCCGCGGCGCCTCGAGGCGGCACCTGCAGCGCATGGAGCACGCCGGCGCAGCGGCCACAGACGCCCGGGTATTCGGGGTCCTGGCCCACGTCGAGGCGGACGTTCCAGCAGCGGTCGCACTTCTCGCCCGGCGCCGGCTCCACCTCGAAGCGCTCCTCGCCCTCGGCGCCGTCGGCCTCCGCAATCTCGACCTGCGCGACGCGATAAAGGTCGGCCAGGGCAGGACCCAGGGCGGCCAGGAGCGCGCGGCGCGCCGGCGTCGTGCGGATGCGGAGAAGCGCATCCTGGGAGCGCTGGACGCGCCGGCCCTGGCGCGCCTGCTCCAGAGCCCGGGCGGCTTCCTGCCCGATGGCGAGGACTTCCCGCCAGCGCTCCAGAAGTCCGGCGTCCCGCCACGGGGAGAGCTCCTCCGGCCACTCGGCCAGGTGGACCGAGTCCGGCTCCCCGCCGGCCTTGGGCAGGAACTGCCAGGCCTCTTCCGCCGTGTGCGGGATGAAGAGCGCCAGCATCCGGATCAGCGCCCCCGCGGTGATCCAGATGGCCGCCTGCGCCGAGCGCCGCCTCGGCGAATCGGGGGTGAGGGTGTAGAGCCGGTCCTTGCTGACGTCGAGGTAGAAGGCGCTCAGATCGTTGGTACAGAAGTTGTAGATCTCGCCGAAGGCGGCCCGGAAGTCGAAGCGGTCCAGGGCCTGGGCCGCCCGCTGGGCCACCTCCGCCAGCCGCGCCAGCACCCAGCGGTCCAGTTCCTCCTCCACCCGCTCCGCGCCGCCTGCCGCCGGCCGGTAGTCAGCCAGGTTGCCCAGCAGGAAACGGAGCGTGTTCCGCACCTTCCGGTAGGCGTCGGCCGCCTGATCCAGGATCTCGTCGGAGATGCGCATGTCCTCCCGGTAGTCGGAGCTGGCCACCCAGATGCGGAGCACGTCGGCCCCGAAGCGGTCGACCACCTCTTCGGGCGCCACCACGTTGCCCAGCGACTTGTGCATCGCCCGTCCCTGGCCGTCCAGCACCCAGCCGTGGGCGATCACGTTCCGGTAGGGGGCGTGCTCGTAGACGGCCACCGAGGTGAGGAGGGACGACTGGAACCAGCCGCGGAACTGGTCGCCACCTTCCAGGTAGACGTCGGCCGGCCAGTCCAGGTCCGGCCGCTCCCGCAGCACGGCCGCGTGGCTGGAGCCGGAGTCGAACCAGACGTCCATGGTGTCGGTCTCCTTCCGCCAGGACTCCGCGCCGCAGGACGGGCACCGGGTCCCGGGCGGCAGGATCTCCTCCGCCTCGTGCCGCCACCAGGCGTCGGAGCCTTCCCCGCGGAAGAGGCGGGCCACGGCCGCCACCGTCTCGCCGTTCAGCAGCAGGTAGCCGCAGTTGCGGCAGTAGAAGGCCGGGATGGGGACGCCCCAGACGCGCTGGCGCGAGATGCACCAGTCGGAACGCCCCTCCACCATGGCGCGCATCCGCTCCCGCCCCCAGCGAGGAAGCCATTCGACCTCGTCGACCGCCTCCAGCGCCCGGGTGCGGAACCGCTCCACCGAGGCGAACCACTGCTCGGTGGCACGCCAGATGACCGGATTCTTGCAGCGCCAGCAATGGGCGTAGCTGTGCTCCACCGTCCCCTGGGCGAGGAGCGCCCCCGCCCGGTCCAGCGCGCCGACGATGCGCGGGTTGGCTTCCTGGTAGAAGAGGCCGGTGAAGGGCGAGCCCTCCTCCGTGAAGCGGCCGCGGTCGTCCAGGGGGACCAGCACCGGCAGGCCGTACCGCTGACCCACTTCGAAGTCTTCCTCGCCGTGGCCGGGCGCGGTGTGAACGATCCCCGTCCCTTCCTCCATCGTGACGTGGTCGCCCAGGACCACCGGCACCTGGCGGTCGGGGTAGAGCGGGTGCAGGAAGCGGAGCCCCTCCAGGTCGGCGCCGCGGAAGCGGGCGATCACGCGAGGCTGGCCGTGGCCGCCGTGGCCGTCGGCGCCCATTCCCATGGCCTCCAGCGCCGCGGCGGCGCGGGGGCGGGCCAGGAGGAGCGGACCGTGGCCGGTGTCGCAGACGACGTACTCCGCCTCCGGGTGGACGGCGAGCGCCTGGTTGGCCGGGATCGTCCACGGCGTCGTGGTCCAGATGACCGCCCGGCTGCCCGCCGGCAGCCGCCCCTCGCCCGGGACCGGGTCGAAGGCCACGTAGATGGAGGGCGAGGAGATCTCGTGAAACTCGATCTCCGCGTCGGCCAGGGCGGTCTCGCAGACGGGGCACCAGTAGACGGGCTTCAGCCCTTTGTAGATGTAGCCCTTGCGCACCATCTCGCCGAAGAGCTCGATCTGTCGCGCCTCGTACTCCGGCTCGAGGGTGGCGTAGGGGTGCTCCCAGTCGCCCAGGACGCCCAGGCGGCGGCACTGGTCGGTCATCACGCCGATGAATCCGCGCGCAAACTCCTCGCAGCGGTGGCGCAGCTCCAGCGGGTCCAGGTCGTGCCGGTCCAGCCCCAGCGCCTCCAGCGCGCGGTGCTCGATGGGCATCCCGTGCGTGTCCCATCCCGGCACGTACGGGGCGTCCTTGCCGCGCAGGTTGGCGTAGCGGACCACGAAGTCCTTGAGGATCTTGTTCATGGCGGTGCCGATGTGGATCTGGCCGTTGGCGTAGGGCGGGCCGTCATGAAGGACGAAGCGCGGGCGGCCGCTCCGCCTCTCGCGCAAGCGTTCGTAGAGCCGGTCCCGCCGCCACCGTTCCTCCATGACCGGCTCCCGTTGGGCCAGGTTGGCGCGCATGGGAAAACCGGTCCTGGGAAGGTTGAGCGTGTCGCTCCAGTCCATGGATCACCGTTCCCTCCAACCAGCGACAAAAAAGCCGCCCCGCCGACGCGGGGCGCACCGCCAGCCGAGCGGCCGATCTCCGCCGCCCGGCCGCCGGATCAGCGACGCCGCCCCTCCCGCCTCGCGGCGGTTTCCAGGTTGGCGTCACTATAGTGAGCCGCTCTCTCGCTTGTCAACAACCGGCGAGGTGGCTGCGGCCTCGCTTCGGGCCGGCTCCTCACCGGTCACGGTCCACGGCTCACCCCGCTGACCCGGGTGGCCCCACTGGCTGTTGACGATGGCCAGCTGGCTCTCCAGGAGACTCCGCACCCGGGCGCGGAAGGCCTCCACCTCGTGATCCAGCTCCTCCAGCTGCCGGCGCCGCCTGGCCACCTCCTCGTCCGCCTTGCGGATGCGCTCGCGCGCCTCCTGCTCCGCCTCGCGGATGATGTTCTCGGCCTCGCGGCGCGCGCTCTCCCGCATCTCCTCCGTCGTCTTCTGCGCCATCACCAGCGTGTTCCGGAGCGTCTCCTCGATCTCCTCGTACTGCTTGATCCGGCCGTTGAGGCGGGCCACCTGCTCCCGCAGCATGGTCGCCTCGCGGAGAGCCGCCTCGTAGTCCCGGTTGATCTCGTCCAGGAACTCGTCCACCTGGTCGATGTTGTAGCCGCGGAAGGCGCGGTCGAACTCCTTGTTGTGGATATCGAGCGGAGTGAGTGGCATCTCCGGTCACCCCCTCCTCCTATCGGCCCGGCCCCCGGCTCGGCTTAGGCCGGTCGCCCCCACCGTCCATCTTTAGAAAATGCGCAGGAGCACACCCATCAGCGCCGGCCAGACCACCTGCTGGACCAGGAAGAGAGCGAAGAGGACGACCAGCGGCGACAGGTCGAAGATGCCCACGGGCCGCATCCAGCTCCGCACCGGCGCCAGGACCGGCTCCGTCAGCAGGTAGACGATGCGCTGCAGCTGGTAGAACCACGAGCGATAGCCCGGCGGCTCGAACCAGCTCAGGAGCGCTCTCACCAGGATGAGCACCCAGAGCACGGTGATGAACAGGTTGACGGTCCGGTTCAGGACCTCCAGGACCAGAAGAACCGCAGCCACCCCTCTCCCGGGCGGCGCCGGTCAAGCGAGCCCGGCGCGCGCCCTACCGCTCCGGCACCCAAGGTTCGGCCTGCCCCACCACTTCCACGCTGGCGGGGGTGACCAGGAAGACCGTGGGACCGATGCGAAAGATCTCGCCTTCCACCGCGTAGACGATACCGCTGAGGAAGTTGAGGATCCGCCGCGAAGCGTCCGGATCGCTCGCCTCCAGGTTGACCACGCACGCCCGCCCGCTCTTCAGCTCGTCGGCGATCGACTGCACGTCGTCGAAGACCTTGGGCCGGAAGACACCCAGGCGCGAAAGGCGCGACTCGCTCAGAGGAAGGGTCACCAGCGCTCCCTGCCTTCCACCCCGCTTGGCCGCGGTCCGACCGTCCACCGCGACGCGCCGCGGCTCGGGCCTCGTCTCCGGTACCCTGGCACCGGCGGCGAGCGTCGTCTCCTCCTCGGCAGCCGCCTCCTCGCCCACCTCGAAGCCCATGAAGTCGAGGATGCGCGCCCACCAGGCCATGCGCCTCACCTCCGCCGGCCGCTCACCACCGCCTTGCGCCGGCTCGGCCGAGCTCACCAGCGTATTCTAGACCCGTGGGCGGTCGCCTGCTAAGAACCGCGTGACTCCGCCCCCTTCCCCCCGTCTCCCCCGCCTCCTGGGCGGAGGCCGATGGCCGCCACCATCCGCCCGGTCCTCCCCTCGCCCCGGTAGGAATAGAAGAGCTCCGGGTGGCAGCGTGTGCAGAGGCCCGCCACGTGGACCGCTTCCTCGCGCAGACCCGCCTCGACCAGGGCGCGGCGGTTGGCCTCCCACAGGTCGGCGTGGTCCCGTCCCGCCGCCGGGACGCGGAGCGGCGCCCCCGGGTAGGCTGCCTCGAGGGCGTCGAAGACCTCCTCCCCCACCTCGTAGCAGCAGGGACCGATGGAGGGGCCGATGGCGGCGAGTCCTTCCTCCGGCAGCCCGCCTGCCTCGCGCAGCCTCGCCACCAGGGCGGTCGCCACCCGGGCGGCCGTCCCCCTCCAGCCGGCGTGGGCTGCGCCCACCAGGAGACCCGCGGCCGAGGGCATGGCCACCAGGACGGGGACGCAGTCGGCCACCTGGATGGAGAGGAGGAGTCCTCTCCGGCCGCTCCACTGAGCGTCCGCCTGCGGAAGCCCGGCGGCCGCGCCGTCCGTCTCCGCCGCCTCCACCACGCGCCGGCCGTGGACCTGCCAGAGCCAGGAGGGACGCCAGCCTCCGCCCAGCGCGGCCAGCCAGCGTCGCCGGTTCTCCTCCACCGCTTCCGGGCGGTCGCCGCTGGACCGGCCCAGGTTGAGCGAGGCGTACGGCCCGCCGCTCACCCCGCCCAACCGGGTGGAGAAGGCGGCCGTCGCCCCCTCCGCCTCCAAGGCGCTGGCGCGCAGCAGGAGCACCCCTCCTCCGCCCGCCTGCCATTCGAACCCCCGCGGGAGGGGAGGGAGGGACCGCTCAGGAATGGGGAAAGCCTCCACGCCCATGGGGTTCACCTCCCGGACGCGTCTCCTCTTCGGCGCCGGCCCAGGGCCCCTCCTTCCTTCCCTCGCCCGCCGCCAGCTGCTCGCTGCGGACCAGGATGACGTCCTCGCCGATCACCTGGACCGCCGTCCAGGGGATGCGGATCTCCTTCCCGCCGCCGAAGAGGCCGAGGAGTCGCCGCTCGCCCGGCAGGATGAGCGCTCGGACGCGCCCTGCCTCCACGTCGATGTCCAGGTCTTCGATGTTGCCGAGACGCCGCCCGGTCAGGACGTCGATGACGTCCCGCTCCCGCATGTCCGAGGTACGCAGGCGCACAGGTCACCCTCCCGGTGAACCCTATGCGGGAGCTCGGCCCTCTCGAACCTCGCCCGCGAGGTGCGTGCGGAGGCGCGGAGCGGCCGGTCACGGCTCCGCGAGGAGGAGGCGCGCCCTTTCGAAGCCGGAGGCCACCCGGGGTTCCAGCGCATGGAACCAGTCCAGGAGCGCCAGCCGGAAGCGGGGTGCCGAGTCCTGGCGGCTGAGGCGGGGGGTGCCCTCGTCGAGGCGGAAGGCGTACTCGGTCAGGACCTCTCCGGAGCCGGCGGGATCGGCCGCTCCAGGCCAGGGATCGGCGGGCGCGAAGGCCGCTTCCGTGGCGGTGGAGGGCGGCGCCGCCGGCCGGGTGTCCTTCCCCTCGCCCCGGCCGGCGTGGCCCGGGACCGGCTGCCGGACCTGGCCGCTGGCCAGGGGAAGGCAGAGCTGGGGAAAGAGCAGGCACCACCAGTTGTGGCCCCGGGCGGGGCCCAGGCGGACCTCCACCGCCGGATAGACCGCGGCGGGCAGCCAGAGCGAGCCGGTCCGCTTGGCCGGGTAGCGGAAGTAGCCCACCGCCACCTCCACCCGCTGTCCCGACCCCGCCCGCCGGAGCACCCTCTCCGCCAGCGCGGCCCAGGCGGTGCGCCGCTGGCGGGCGCGCTCGAGCACCCTCTCCGCCTCCCCCGGCCCCGCGGGCAGCGAGGGATGCGACAGGTCGCGGACGATCACCGGGAGGAGGGCGCGCACCACCCGCTCCTTGTCGCGCTGGTCCGCCGGGCGGTCGCTGGCCGCCAGGAAGTGAAGCTGGACGAGCCCTTCGGGACCGCCCCGCGAGGCCACCAGCGCGCTGCCGGCCGCGGCGCCGCGCAGCGGGCCCCCCAGGAGGAGGCCCGTCGCCACCAGCAGCGCCAGGGCCGGCAGGAGCTGCCGCGCCGGCGGCCGGCCGCTCGGCCGCCCGTCGACCTGTCGCCAGAGAGTGCGCGCACGGCTCATGGTTCCGTCCACACCGCCTTCTCGAGGGATGATGGGGCCGCCGTCAGAGGTGGCGCCGCATCTGGAGGAGCGCCGCCTTCTCCAGGCGGGAGACCTGGGCCTGGGAGATGCCGATCTCCTCGGCCACCTCCATCTGGGTCTTGCCGGCGAAGAAACGGAGGTTGAGGATCTGCCGCTCGCGGCGGCCCAGCTTCTCCATCGCCTCGCGCAGGGCCAGGCTCTCCAGCCAGCGCGCATCCGACTGGCTCTCGTCGCTCACCTGGTCCATGACGAAGATGGGGTCGCCGCCGTCGTCGTAGATGGGCTCGAAGAGCGAGATGGGCTCCTGGATCGCCTCCAGGGCCAGCGCCACCTCGTCGGCGGCCACGCCCAGTTCCCGGGCGATCTCGTCGATGGAAGGCTCGCGCCCGTTCTGGTGGGTGAGCCGGTCACGCACCTGCATGGCGGTGTACGCCACGTCCCGCAGGGAGCGGCTGACCCGGATCGTGTTGTTGTCACGCAGGTAGCGCCGGATCTCGCCGATGATCATGGGAACGGCATAGGTGGAGAAGCGTACATTCTGCGAGAGGTCGAAGTTGTCGATAGCTTTCATCAGGCCGATGCAGCCGACCTGGAAGAGGTCGTCCACCGGCTCGCCCCGGTTGTTGAACCGCTGGATGACGCTCAGCACGAGGCGCAGGTTGCCCTGGACCAGCTCGGAGCGAGCCTTCCGGTCGCCCTGCTGCATGCGCTGGAAGAGCTGGCGCATCTGCTCGTTGGTGAGCACCGTCAGTTCCGAAGTGTTGACGCCACAGATCTCCACTTTGTTCGCCAAGGTCCGGCCCCCCAGGCGGGCGCTTCCCCCGCGACCGGAAGGAAGCGCCCGGCGTCGAGGCGATCGATCACCCGATCCAAGCCGGAGCTTGTACGAGATTCTTGCGTTTTATACGTGCACAAAAGAAGCCGGCCCGCGTGGTCCGCAGGCCGGCTTCTCCCAGGGAGCCCCGAGCCCGGCTGGGTGCGGCGCTACTCCATGGCCAGGATCTCCTTGCGCAGGCGCCGCATGATCCGCTTCTCCAGGCGCGAAATGTAAGATTGCGAGATTCCCAGCAGGTCGGCCACCTGTTTCTGCGTGTACTCCACACCGTCGCGCAGCCCGAAGCGGAGCTCGATGATCTTCCGCTCGCGCCCGTTGAGCCGGGAGAGGGCGCGGCGGAGGAGGGCCCGGTCCACCTCTTCTTCGACGCTCTGGTAGATCATGTCCTGATCGGTGCCGTGCACGTCCGCCAGCAGGAGCTCGTTGCCGTCCCAGTCGACGTTGAGAGGCTGGTCGAAGGAGACCTCGCTCCGCGTCTTCGCGTTCCGGCGCAGATACATGAGGATCTCGTTCTCGATGCACTTGGAGGCGTACGTCGCCAGCTTGATCCGCTTGCTCGGGTCGAAGCTGCGAACAGCTTTGATCAATCCGATGCTGCCGATGGAGACCAGGTCCTCGACGCCCACCCCGGTGTTGTCGAACTTGCGCGCGATGTAGACGACCAGGCGCAGGTTCCGCTCGATGAGCGGCGTCCGCGCCGAGTCGTCGCCCCGCTCCAGGCGCCGGATCAGCTCCGCTTCCTCGTCGCGGGTGAGAGGCGGGGGCAGACTCTCGCTCCCGTTGAGGTAGCCCAGCGCCTCGCCGCCGCCCAGGGCGCCCCAGAGGCGGGCCCATCGGACCGCCCAGCGGGCCGTCCATGACCGCCATGCCAGTGTTGCCTGTTGCCAGAGCCTCACCGCATCAGCCTCCTCCCGGCCGCCAACGCCGCCGCGGGCACCAGCGCCAGCACACCGCGGCCCGGGGCCGGTGGTGCGGGCGCCACCGCCACCACCAGTTCCGCCTCGATCCGCTCCCCTCCCATCCGGATCTCCGTTCGCTGCGGGCGCCAGGCCGGCAGAAGCCCCTTCTCGGTCGGTCCCTGATAGGGGACCCAGCGCAGCGCCGACTCCAGGGATCGGGGCGGTTCCACGCCCTGCCGCCAGAAGAGGAAGAAATGGCGCCCCTCCTCGCCCAGGAGCGGTTCCAGGGCGCCCGCCCAGACCAGGGCGGCGGGCAGGCCGCTGAGCGGCTCCACCAGGGTGTCGCCGGAGTCGATCAGCGCCTCCAGGACCAGGGTGCGCTCACCCTCGCTCAGCAGCAGCTGGCAGTCCCAGGCCTGGAGCGCCCACTGCCGGCGCCCGCTGCGGGTGAGCCGTTCCATGGCCAGGCCCCCGACGGCCAGGGCGACCAGCAGGAGCAGCCAGCTCCAGCCGCCCGCGGCGGGGGAGACCGGAAGGGCCAGGGCCACGCCCGCCACGACGGCGCCGGCGGCGTAAAGGTAGCCCGCCTGCCGCGCAAGCGCCGCCGGTCCGTGCCACCCGTGGGCGACGGGCAGCATGAGCAGCGAGACGACCGCCAGCCAGGGCAGCCGCAGCTTGCTCAGCAGGGGGAGCACCTCGCCTGCCGTCGCCAGCGTCGCGCCCACGGCGGCGGCGGCCAGCACCCGCCCGGCGCGCGGCCGGAGACCCGCCAGCCGGCCGGAGACCAGGAGGAGGACGGCGTCGACGGCGGCGTTGACCAGCCAGTAGACGTCCAGGTAGACGACCATGGGCCCCTCCGGAACATTCGATCCCTATGCCGGCGCCCGCGCACCGATGCCACCGGGCCCGACCCAGGATAGCGAAGGCCCCGGCGCGACCGCTGTCGCCCCGGGGCCCCGGAGTCTCCCCGCCGCCTGCCCATCTTCGATCGCCCTCGGCAGGCCGCCTTCGGCTCCCTAGCGCGCCTGGCCCCTCCGCCGCAGGAAGGCGGGGATGTCCAGATCGTCCGAACGGGCGAAGGGCTTGATCTCCAGCTCCTCCAGCGGCGCCTCGGGCTTGGGCCGGCTGGCGTCGAAGCCGGTGGCGATCACCGTCACCCGGATCTCGTCCCGGAGCGACTCGTCGATCACCGCGCCGAAGATGATGTTGGCCTCGGGATCGACCGCCTGCTGGATGATGGCGGCCGCCTCGTTCACCTCGAAGAGCGCCAGGTTGGCGTCGCCCGTGATGTTGAGCAGCACCCCCCGGGCGCCCTCGATGGAGGTCTCCAGCAGCGGGCTGGAGATGGCCGTCCGCGCCGCCTCCGCCGCCCGGTTCTCGCCCGAGGCCACGCCGATCCCCATCAGCGCCGAACCGGTCTCGGTCATCACGGTGCGCACGTCCGCGAAATCCAGGTTGATCAGGCCGGGTACCGTGATCAGGTCGGAGATCCCCTGCACTCCCTGCCGCAGCACGTCGTCGGCCACCCGGAAGGCGTCCACCATGGAGGTCTTCTTGTCCACCACCTGCAAGAGCCGGTCGTTGGGGATGACGATCAGGGTGTCCACCTGATCGCGCAGCGCGCGCGTGCCTGCCTCCGCCGCCTGGGCCCGCGGCTTTCCCTCGAACGAGAAGGGCCGGGTGACCACACCCACCGTCAGCGCACCCAGCTCCTTGGCGATGGAGGCGATCACGGGCGAAGCACCGGTACCCGTCCCGCCGCCCATACCGGCGGTGATGAAGACCATGTCCGCCCCCTTGAGCACCTCGGCGATCTGGTCGCGCGACTCCTCCGCCGCACGCTTGCCCACCTCGGGGTTGGCGCCCGCCCCCAGCCCCTTGGTCAGCTTCTGGCCGATCTGGATCTTTTCGGTGGCATCCGAGAGCCCGAGCGCTTGCGCGTCGGTGTTGACGGCGATGAAGTCGACCCCGTGCAGGTTCGCCCGGATCATGCGATTGACGGCGTTGCTGCCGCCGCCGCCGACACCGACCACCTTGATGACCGCATAACTGTATGCAGAAGGCTCTAGCTCTAACAATTTCTTCCGCTCCTCCCGGGTACCTGTTCCCCAGGAAGTCAGGCATGCCCCCGGTCTTCTGCCTGTCCTTCGCT
Source organism: Bacillota bacterium (assembly GCA_029961055.1). Classification (NCBI taxonomy): domain Bacteria; kingdom Bacillati; phylum Bacillota; species Bacillota bacterium. The sequence continues at coordinate 66,718 of JASBVM010000005.1, read as the reverse complement.
AGCCCCTTTGCAAACCCTGCCGTGCCACCGCTTCACTTCCCTGATTCGACCTGATTCGCCCCGGCTTTACCCGCCGCCGCTGGCCCCGGAGGAGCCCGGGGGCTCCCGGGGCGGCCAGGCCACGGCCGGCCGCCCCGGTGCCCGCAGGTCGACGTAGAGTGGCTCCAGCCCCCTCTTCGCGCCCTCGGCCAGCACCCCGAGCAGCTCCTCCGCCACCTCTCGTGCGGCCGGTTCCGGCCCCACCCAGACCGGGATCCGCCGCGCCGGGGCGGCGCCGGGCCGGGCGGCCGGCTGAAGCCAGAGGGTGAGGCTGCCGTCGGCATGGACGTCGACAGCCGTGAGGGGCGGCCGGGCGCCAGCCAGGAGCGCGGCCAGCGCCACCGGCCGGGCTGCGGCGGGACCCAGCGGGCGCCCCGGGCGGACCGCAGCCGGTCGTCCCAGCCGGATCAGCGGCAGGCCCGGGTGGTCGGGCCGCTTCAGGAAGGGGACGCCGTAGCGGTCGACCCACCAGCTGCTCCCGTCCTGGGCCGCGACGGCCGCCACCGGCTGCCGTTCGACGACGGCGATGCGCAGCCCGTCCGGCCAGAGGAGCTGGACGTTCGCTCCCTCTACCCGGGGATCGCGCTCGAGCCGGGCGACCATCTCGCCCGGGCGGACCTGCCAGATCGGGAGCTGGTAGCGGAGACCCGCCTCCCGCACGACTTCCTCGGCGGTCAGCTGGCGGAGTCCTGTCACCTCGACCCTCTGCACGCGCAGCCCCGGCCACTGCAGGAGCTCGTAGGCGAGAATCGCCGCCAGCACCGACACGATGCCGATCCAGAGCAGCCGGCGCTCGCGCGCCCGCCCGCGGGCATCGGGTCGACGGCTTCCGGGGAGACTAGCCACCGTCGTCGCGACTCTTCCCGGAAACGGAGGCATCCTGCGTGCGCTCTCCTACCGTGGGCGCCCTCCTGGCGCTGGTCTCGGTCCCCTTCTGCATGGTCCTCTCCAACTCGCTCCTGATCCCGGTCCTGCCGTCGATCCAGCGCGGCGCCCATCTGAGCGCCTTCCAGGCCGGCCTTCTGATCACCGCCTTCTCCGTCACCGCCGGGCTGGTCATCCCGTTCGGAGGGTACTTCTCGGATCAGATCGGCCGCAAGGCGGTGATCGTCCCCGCCCTGGGCCTTTTCGGCCTGGGGGGGCTGCTGGCGGGGCTCGCCCCGCTCTTCAGCTCCCATCCCTTCGCGTGGCTGGTCGCGGGCCGCCTGATCCAGGGGATCGGTGGGGGCGGCACCTACCAGGTGGCCATGGCCCTGGCCGGCGATATCTACCGCGGCGGCGAGAGGGTGAAGGTGCTGGGGACGCTGGAGGCCGCCAACGGGGCTGGAAAGGTGGCTGCCCCGATCATCGGCTCCGCCCTGGGCGTGCTCGGCTGGATGGTGCCTTTCTTCTTCTATCCCCTGGCCTCCTGGTCGGCCGCGGCCGCCGTCCTCTGGTTGATCCCGCCCCCCCGCGCCCGCGGCACGAGGAGGAAGCGGGCGCTCCGTGCCTACCTGGGCGACCTGGGCGAGGTCTTCCGCCAAAAGGGCGGGCCGCTCGCCATCCTCTTCGCCGTCGGCTTCGTGGCGCTCTTCATCCTCTTCGGCTTCCTCAGCTATTATTCCGACCTCCTGGAGTCCTTCTGGGGCGTGAAAGGCTTCGTCAAAGGCTGGATCATGGCCATCCCCGTGGGCGCCATGGCGCTCCTCTCCTACCTGACCGGGAGGGTGCTCCGCCAGCGGATCCAGCGCTGGAGCCGGGCGCTCCTGATCGGCGGCCTCGCCCTGGGGGCCGCCGGCTTCGTCCTCTCCGCCTGGTGGCTGAGGAGCCTCTGGGGCCTGACCGCCGCCGTCACCCTCGTCGGCGTCGGCAACGGCCTCCTGCTCCCGCCGGTCAATACCTTGGTGACCAACAGCGTCGGTCCGGCCAAACGCGGCCTGATCACCGCCCTCTACGGGACCGCCCGCTTCTTCGGTGCGGCGTTGGGGCCGCCCGTCTTCACCCGCGTGGCCGACCTGAACCGGCCCCTGGTCTCCTGGGGAGCCGCCGGGCTCCTGGCGCTCGCCCTCCTGCTCGTCGGCACGGGCATCCACCCGGCCGCCCTGCGGAACTGGACGGCGGCCCCGGCCGGTCGAGACGCGCCTGCGGGCGCCGTCCACGCCGCCGTCGAGCGCGAACCGAGGCGGCCGGAGGAGTCGCTCCGGCCCCAGGGCGGGCATTGACGGTCCCTAGGAGGGGCGTCCTAGGAGCGCAGGAAGCCTTCCCCCAGCACCTCGGAGACCTCGCCCAGCGCCATGAAGGCGGCGGGGTCCAGCTGGTGGACGAGCTGCCGCAGCTCGGCCACTTCCTCGCGGCCCACCACCACGTAGAGGAGGGCGTGCTTCCGCCCGGTGAAGGCGCCCTCCACCTCCAGGCGGGTGACGCCGCGCTCGAGCCGCTCGAAGACCGCGCGCACGATGCGGTCCGCCTGGTCGGTGACGATCCAGGCCACCATGGCCGTACGGGCTCCCTCCAGGAGGAAGTCGATGACGCGCGTGCCCACGAAGAGCGCGAGCGCCCCGTACAGCGCCCGCTCAGGCCCGAAGAGGAGGCCGCCGGTGCCGATGATCACGACGTCGATCCAGAGGATGGTGCTGCCCACCGGCCAGGGAAACCAACGCTGCAGCGAACGGGCGAGCGTGTCCGAGCCGCCCGTCGATCCACCCGCCCCGAGCACCAGGCCGGTGCCGAGGCCGCTGAGCACGCCGGCGTAGAGCGAGGCCAGGAGCGGATCGTGGGTGACGGTGGGAAGGCCGGAGGTGAGCTGGACCCAGCCCGCGAGCGTAGCGATGCCCAAGAAGGTCCGGGCGATGAACCGGTGGCCGTGGGCGCGCAGCCCCAGGGCCAGGATGGGCAGGTTGAGGAGCACGATGGTGACGCTGACCGGCACGCCCAGGGTGTGGAGGAGGATGACGCCGACACCGCTGACGCCGCCGTCCACGATGCGGAAGGGTACCTGGAAGAGGTTGACGCCCAGCGCGATCAGACCGGTGCCCAGCGTGATCAGCAGCGCCCGGCTCCAGCCGGCGTCGACGAGCTTTGCCACGAGACGACGGATCGGACTCTCCCCCTCGCTTCCTCGCCAGGAATCTACCCTACGCTGTCGAAATCGGGGTGAAAAGCGGCTCCCTTGCCGATCCGGCGAGGGGCGGCGGGCGCGAGGAGGCAGGTCGCTTGATCCGATCGACGGCGCAGGCGGGCTTGGCGCCACTCTCCACGGGCGAGGAGCTGCTCGCGCTCCCCGGCGTCCTGCGGTTGGCGGTCTGGCCCGAGGCGGTCGAGCTGGAGAGCGCCCAGGAGAACCGGCGGTTCCCCCGCATGGGCGAGCCGGTCCACGTCCTGGACGGGCACCTCCATCCCCGCCCGGCCGGCGGCGGGCGGAGCCGCCTGGCCGCCTTCTACTACTTCGAGGCCCCGGGCGTGACCGTGCGCGTCATCCGCGACGGCGGGGCGCTCTACTGCCTGGCCAGCCGCGGGGCGGCTCAGGCCGTCCTGTAGGCGACGCTCCCGGAGCCCTGCGCGGGCCAGCTGCCGCGCAGGACCGCCTGCAACCCGTCGGCCACCGCCTCGGGTGCGTTCTCGGCCGGCAGCATGCGCAGCTGCATCCTCCTGCCCATGTGATCCGCCAGGCCCCGCATCAGGGCCACCCCGCCCACCAGGTGGCCGCCGTCCTCCCAGACGTCGGCCAGGAGCTCGGGCGGCGTCTCCCCCAGAAGCCGCGCGACGTTCTCCGCCAGCTCGTCCAGGACCGGGAGCAGCGGCTCGGTCAGCTCCGCGGCAGGAACCGTGACCACCGCCGGCAGGCCGTCGCCGAGGCGGACACCTGCCACGCTCACCTGCTCCCCCGCCGGCGCGGCCCCCGGGGCAGCCGCGGCCTTCTTCAACCCCTCCGCCGTGGGCCTGCCGATCACGAGCCCGTGCTGCTGGCGGAACCAGCGGACGAGCGCCTCGTCCATCGCCGCGCCGCCCACCGCCCAGCGGCCCGCCCGGGCGATGCCGCCCGCCGTCACCACGGCGGCCGAGCTCTCCTCCGCGCCGATGTCGACGATCAGCCGCCCGCGGGGCGCTCGGACCTCCAGCCCCAGCCCGGCCGCCGCCAGCAGCGGCGCCGCCAGGAAGTGGACCTGCCCCGCGCCCGCGTTGGCCAGCGCCTGTTCGATGGCGCGCTCGTCCACCTGGCTCTGCTGCCACCGGGCCGCCACCAGGACCGGCCGTGCCCGGCGGAAGCGGCTCCGGCCGGCGCCCAGCGCGGTCAGGAGCCGGCGGAGCAGCGCTTCCGCGGCGTCGTAGTCGGCGATGGCCCCCCTGTGGATGGGATGGACCAGCTCCAGCCCGGTGGGCGCCCTCCCTTCCATGCGGCGCGCCTCGTCCCCGCAGGCGACCACCCGCTTCGGATCCGCGCGCCGGACGGCCAGCACCGACGCCTCCGCCAGACGCCGGCCGCCACCGTCCACCAGCCGCACGTTGGCGCTGCCCAAATCCACGCCGAAGCCGCCCTGCCAAGGGGCGGCCCGGCGCAGCGGAAACCCTCTCGCGGCCAACTCGACAACGCCTCCCGGCTCCGACGGTCCAACCTGGAGGCTAGTGTCGAGCGGGGGGCGTCACAACCCGAAAACTTTGCCAGGCTTCAGCCGGTCAGCTCCAGCTCGCCGGCGATCTCCTGCAGGGCCTCCAGCACCACGGCGATGTGCTCCTCCAGCGGCACCCCCAGGTCGGCGGCGCCACGTTCGATGTCGGCGCGGCTTACATTCCGGGCGAAGGCCTTGTCCTTCAACTTCTTCCGCACCGAGGAGACGGTGACGGTGGCGAGGTTATGGTGGACCAGACCGACGGCGACGATGAAACCGGCGAGCTCGTCACAGGCGAAGAGCGCCTTGTCCATCCGGCTCTCCCGCGGCACGCCCGTGTAGTCCGCATGCGCGCGGATGGCGTGGACCACGTCCGGCGGGTAGCCGCGCTCCTCCAGGATGGCCGCCCCGCGCAGGGGGTGGTCCGGCGGGTCGGGCCAGCGCTCGTAGTCGAAGTCGTGCATCAGCCCGGCCAGGCCCCAGCGCTCCTCGTCCTCGCCGAAGCGGCGGGCGTAGGCGCGCATCGCCGCCTCCACCGCCAGGGCATGCTTCCTCAGGTTGGGGCTCTGTGTGAACTCGTAGAGCAGGGCGAGCGCCTCCTGGCGCGAGACCAATCCGCCGCCTCCCCTCTCGAAGCCTCTCCGGCTCCCCTGGCGCCCCGCGGCGCGCCTAGGAAGCACCCAGCAGCCGTACCACCTCTCGACGGACCCGTTCGCCGATCTCGGTGGAGCTTCCTCCCTCTGCCACGCGCCGGACCAGAGCCGAGCCCACCACCACGGCGTCGGCCACCTGGCCCACGGAGCGCAGGTCGGCGGCCGTGGAGATCCCGAAGCCGACGGCCACCGGCCAGGGAGAGAGCGCCCGGATACGGCCGACCAGAGCCGGGACCCGGGGGTCGACGCCGGCCGACGAGCCGGTCACCCCCGTCAGCGCCACGCCATAGACGAAGCCCGTGCCGGCGGAGAGGGCGGCGCGGAGGCGCGCCTCGGTGCCGGTGGGGGCGACGAAGGGGATCCAGGCCAGGCCCAGCTGGCGCGCCCGTGCGGGCAGCTCCCCCGCCTCCTCGGGAGGGAGGTCGGGGAGGATCACCCCGGCGGCCCCCGCCTCTGCCGCCTGCTCCAGCCACCGCTCCGGGCCGTAGGCCAGCACCGGGTTGAAGTAGCTCATCAGGCAGACCACCGCTCCCGGCCGGCTGCGGAGAAGCTCCCGCAGCGCCTCGAAGACCCGGGAGGGACGGGCGCCGGCGGCCAACGCCCGCTGCCCGGCCGCCTGGATGACCGGTCCGTCGGCCAGCGGGTCGGAGAAGGGAAGGCCCAGCTCCAGTACCGCGGCCCCTCCGTCCAGCGCGCCCAACGCCGCGGCCATCCAGCGCCGGGGGTCCGGATCGCCGTACATGACATAGGCGATGAGCGGGACCGTGCCCTGGCGCCGTCGCCGGCGAAGCGTATCGGCGATGCGGAGGGCTCCGGAGGGCTCCGCGCCGCCCCTGCTCTCCGCTCCCAGGCTCATGCCCCCACCTCCCCGGCGGCGGGGCGCCCCCGTCCCGCGGCCAGCAGGATCTCGACGTCCTTGTCGCCGCGCCCCGAGAGGTTGACCACCACGTGCTGGCCGGGCTCGGTCGCCGGCATCAGCCGCTCCAGGTAGGCCAGCGCATGGGCGCTCTCCAGGGCCGGCAGGATGCCCTCCAGGCGGCTCAGGAGCTCTGCCGCGGCCAGCGCCTCCTCGTCCCGGACCGCCACGTATTCGGCCCGGCCCCGTTCGCGGTAGAAGGCGTGCTCCGGGCCGACACCGGGGTAGTCGAGGCCGGCGCTGACCGAGTAGGCGGGGCGGACCTGCCCCTCCTCGTCCTGGAGGACGAAGGTGGCGGCACCGTGGAGGACGCCGAGGCTCCCGCCGCTCAGGCTGGCGGCGTGCTGCCCCGTCTCCAGCCCCCGGCCGCCGGCCTCGACGCCGATCAGGCGGACCCGGCCGTCGTGGAAGAACGGGGCGAAGAAGCCGGCGGCGTTGGAACCGCCGCCCACGCAGGCGACCAGGAAGTCGGGAAGCCGCCCCGTGGCCTCCAGGACCTGGCGGCGGGTCTCCTCGCCGATCACCGACTGGAAGTCGCGCACGATCTTGGGATAGGGATGCGGCCCGACCACCGAGCCGATCACGTAGTGGGTCGTGTCCACGTGCGTCACCCAGTCGCGGATCGCCTCGTTGACCGCGTCCTTCAGCGTCCGGCTGCCGCTGTCAACCGGCACCACCCGCGCACCCAGCAGCTCCATGCGGTAGACGTTGAGGCGCTGGCGGCGGACGTCCTCCTCGCCCATGTAGACGGTGCACTCCAGCCCGCGCAGCGCACAGGCGGTGGCCGTGGCGACGCCATGCTGCCCTGCGCCGGTCTCGGCGATGATGCGCCGCTTGCCCATCCGTTCCGCCAGCAGCACCTGCCCGAGCGCGTTGTTGATCTTGTGCGCGCCGGTGTGGTTGAGGTCCTCGCGCTTCAGCCAGATCGTCGCCCGCCCGTAGTGGGCGGTCAGCCGGTCGGCCCGCGTCAGCGGCGTCGGCCTGCCCACGTACTCGCTCAGCAGCCGCCGGTACTCGGCCACGAAGGCCGCGTCGGCCACCGCCTCGCGGTAGCCCTCCTCGAGCTGCTCCAACGCCGGCACCAGCGTCTCCGGCACGTACCGCCCGCCGAACCGGCCCCACCGGCCGCGCGCGTCAGGCTCCACCAGGGTGCTCACGTTCCCACCTCCGAACCGCGGCCACGAAGGCCTGGATGCGGGCGGGATCCTTCCTGCCGCCCGTCTCGACGCCCGAGGAGACGTCGACCCCGCCGGGCCGGTACCGCTCGAGCAGGCCGGCCACGTTGGCCGGATCGAGGCCGCCTGCCAGCCACCAGCGCCCGCCCCGCCGGCGGAAGCCCTCGGCGCTCTCGGCGGAGGCCGGCCGCCCGCCGCCTCCTGCGCCCGGGTCCAGGAGCCAGACGTCCGCCTCCCCCACCGCCCGTTCTGGCGCGGCGACCGCGCGGATCACCTCCGCGTCGGGAAGGAGTGCCCGCAGCCGCTCGACGTAGGCCTCGTCCTCGCCGCCGTGCAGCTGGACCGCGTCCAGCCGGCAGCGTCGCGCCACGGCGGCCACCTCGTCCGGGGACTGCCCGGCGAAGACGCCGACGCGCAGCACCTCCGGCGGAACCTCCCGCGCCCAGACGGCCACCTGCTCCGGCCGGACGCTCCGCCGCCGCCCCTCCAGGAGGATCCAGCCCACGGCGTCCGCGCCGGCCTTCACCGCCGCCCGCGTCGCCTCCCGGCTGTCCAGGCCGCAGATCTTCACCTCGGTCCGGCCCCGGCGGCCGCCCGCCCCGGGCCGCTCCACCGCGGCGAAGCCGGCGGCCAGCCGCTCCGGCTCCTCTGCCCGGACGAGCGCCTCGCCCACCAGGACGGCATCGACCCCCGCCTGCGCCGCGGGCCGCACCTGCGCGGGCTCCCGGTAGCCGCTCTCCGCCACCACCACCACGCCCGGCGGCCACGCGGCCCCCGGGTCGCGCAGCGAGCGCGCCACCCGCACCGCCCGCTCCACCTCGACGCGGAAGGTGGCGAGATCGCGGTTGTTGACGCCGATCAGGCGCGCGCCCAGGCGGGCCACCTGGGCCGCTTCCTCCTCGTCGTCCACCTCCACCAGCGCCTCCAGCCCGGCCCGTTCCACCTCCTCCAGCATGGCGGCCAGCCGCTCCCGCTCCCGGAAGAGGCGGGCGATCACCAGCACGGCGTCGGCACCCAGCTCCACGCTCTCGTCGACCTGCCGTACGTCGATCAGGAAGTCCTTGCGCAGCACGGGCAGCTCGACGGCCTCCCGCACCGCGGGCAGGTCGCCCGGCTGGCCGCCGAAGAAGGAACGGTCGGTCAGGACAGAGATGGCGGCGGCGCCGCCTGCCTGGTAGCGGCGCGCCAGCAGCGCGGGCTCCGGGATGGCGCCGATCTCGCCGGCCGAGGGCGAGCGGCGCTTGCACTCGGCGATCAGCCCGAGCCGCCCCGCCCGTGCCCTCTTCCTCAGCGCCCTCTCCAGCGAGAGCGGCGGCCGGCCCTGCGGCCGTTCCACCCCGGCCGCGGCCTGGCGCGGGCCGGCCGCCTCCAGCTCCCGCCGCTTCGCCTCCACGATGCGGTCGAGGATCATGCGCCGCGCCGCTCCTCCGCCGGCGGCCGGCGCCGGGCCAGCTCCTGGGTGAAGCTGCGCAACGCCTGGAGCCGCTCCCGGGCGGCGCCGCTGTCGATGCTCCGACGGGCAAGCTCCAGACCCTCGCGGAGATCCTCCACCACGTCCGCCGCCGCCAGCGCCGCAGCCGCGTTGAGCAGGACGGTCTCGCGCCGCGGGCCGGGCTCCCCGGCGAGCACCGCCTCGGTGATCGCGGCGTTCTCCCGGGCGTCGCCCCCGAGCAGGGCGCTCCGCGGGGCCGGCGTCAGCCCCAGGCGCTCCGGCTCCAGCACGTAGGTGCGCAGCTGGCCGGGCCGCGCCTCCGTCACCCGGGCCGGCGAGCTGGTGCTGAGCTCGTCCAGGCCGTCCAGCGAGTGCGCCACCAGCACGTGCCGCGCTCCCAGGTGGATCAGCACCTCGGCCAGCGGCTCCGTCAGCGCCGCATCATAGACGCCGACCAGCTGGCTCTCCGCGCCGGCCGGGTTGGTCAGCGGCCCCAGCACGTTGAAGATGGTCCGGAAGCCCAGCTCCCTCCGGGGGCCGGCGGCGTGGCGCATGGCCGCGTGGAGGCGCTGGGCGAAGAGGAAGGCGATGCCCACCTCGTCCAGGCAGAGGCCGGCCGCCTCCGCGTCCAGGTCGATGGCGACGCCCAGCGCCTCCAGGACGTCGGCGCTGCCTGCCCGGCTGGAGACCGAGCGGTTCCCGTGCTTGGCCACCGCCTGGCCCGCCCCGGCCACCACCAGGGCGGCGGTGGTGGAGATATTGAAGGTGCCCGCGCCGTCGCCACCGGTCCCGCAGGTGTCCACCACCGGGGTCCGCTTCCTCTCCACCCGCGCGGCCCGGCGCCGCATGGCCCGGGCGGCTCCCTCCATCTCCTCCGGCGTCTCGCCGCGGACGCGCATCGCCGTCAGGAGCGCGGCGATCTGGGCGTCGCTGGCGCGCCCGTCCATCACCTCGCCGATCACCTCCTCCGCCTCGGTCACCGTCAGCCGCTCGCCCGACGCCACCTTGCGGAGCGCTTCCCGCAGCATCCCGTCACCCCCGCTTCGAGCTGCCCGCCCCCCGCCGGGGCGGATAGCAAAAAAGCCCCGCCCGTTGGGGCGGAGGCCGCGGTGCCACCCAAACCTGGAGCTCTCCTTCCCGAGCGGGAGTCCGCGGATAAAAAAACTTCCGTCCGCATGGGACGGAAGTCGAATTCCGCGGTACCACCCACCTGGGGAGAACCCCACTCGGCCCGGATCCGGTCGAATCCGGCTCCCCTGTAACGGGGGGAGCTCCGGCGTACCCTACAGGCGTCCTCCGCCCTCGGGTCGCGGCTCGGGGAGCCATTCACCCGCCTGCCGCGCCGGCTCACAGCGACCGCCGGCTCTCTGAAGCGGTTCGGCCGGGCTACTCGTTCCCCTCATCGCCCAGGTTCTGGGTCGGTTTGGGTGCGATTCTAACGCCGCTCTTCCGGGAGCGTCAAGCGGCAGCCAGCTTGGCCTTGAGCAGGTCGGCCACCTGCCACGGGAACTCCGCCACCTCGACGCCGGCCGCCGCCAGCGCCTTCACCTTGCTCTCGTAGGTGCCGCGGCCGCGCTCGATAATGGCGCCCGCGTGGCCCATCCGCTTGCCCGGGGGGGCGCTGCGACCGGCGATGTAGGCGACCACCGGCTTGGACATGGTCTTGATGAACTCCGCGGCCTCCTCCTCCGCCGTGCCGCCGATCTCGCCCACCAGGGCGACCGCCTTCGTCGCCTCGTCGGCCTCGAACCGCTTCAACACGTCGATGAAGGTGAGACCCACCACCCGGTCCCCGCCCATGCCGATCACCGTGCTCTCGCCGAGACCGGCCTGGGAGATGGCGTTGACGATCTCGTAGCTGAGCGTACCGCTGCGGGCGACCACCCCCGTCACACCGGGCCGGAAGATGCTGTTGGGCGCGATGCCGATCTTGGACTTGCCGGGCGAGCAGATCCCGTAGGTGTTGGGCCCGATCACGGTGGCGCCCCGCTGGCGGGCGAAGGCGACGATGGCCGCGGCGTCGTGGACCGGGACGTGCTCGGCGATGATCACCACCAGCGAGCAGCCCGCGTCGATGGCCTCGAAGGCCGCGTCCTTGACGGCGGGAGCCGGCATGAAGAGGACCGAGGCGTTGGCACCGTGTTTGTCCACCGCCTCCTGGACCGTCTCGTAGACCGGGACGCCGTGCACCTCCTGCCCGCTCTTCCCGGGCGAGACCCCCGCCACGACGCGGGTGCCGTACGCGAGCATGAGCTGGGTGTGGAAGCTCCCCTGACGACCCGTGATCGCCTGGACCACGACCCGGGTCTTGTCGTCGACCAAGATCGCCATTCAGCGCTCGACCCCCTCACCCGGGCGGGCCAGCTCCACCACGCGGGCCGCCGCTTCCTCCATCGACCGGTAGGCCTGGATTCCCTCGCCGCGGAGCATCTCCACGCCCTTCTCCTCGTTGGTGCCGACCAGGCGGACGACCAGCGGCATGGAGATGCCCACCTCGCGGCGAGCGGTGATGACGGCCTGGGCGACGTCGTCGCAGCGGGTGATACCGCCGAAGATGTTGATGAAGATGGCCCTGGGCCGGGTGGAGACCAGCACCTTCAGCGCCTCCGCCATGGGCTCGGCCGCGGCGCCGCCTCCGGCGTCGAGAAAGTTCATCGGCCGGCCGCCGTAGCGCTGCAGCACGTCCAGGGTGGCCATGGTGATGCCCGCGCCGTTGGCCATCACCGCGATGTCGCCGTCGAGCTGGACGTAGGCCAACCCCAGCTCGCGCACCCGCTTCTCCAGCTCCGTCGCCTCGCTGGTCCGGGGCAGGTCGGGATGCCGGTAGAGCGCATCGTCATCCACGTTCAACCGCGCGTCGGCCGCCACCAGCCGGCCCCCGGCCACCACCAGGGGGTTGATCTCCACCAGTTCGGCGTCATACCGCTTGAAGATCTCGTAGAGCTTGAGGGCGATCTCGCCGAACTGCCTGGAGAGCTCTCCGGAGAGGCCCAGCCGGTGGGCGACCCAGCGCGCGGCGTACGGCATCAGGCCCCACTCCACCGGGATGGGCTGGCGGACGATGTCCCGCTCCGGCACCTCCTCGATCTCCATGCCGCCCGAGGCGGAGGCGATCAGCAGCGGTCGCTTGCTGGCGTTGTCCATGGCGATGCCCAGGTAGAGCTCGCGGTCGACGCCCAGCATGCCCTCGACGTAGACGGTGTCGACGACGTAGCCCTTCAGGTTCATGCCCAGGATCTCGCCCGCCCGGGCACGCGCCTCCTCGGGCGTCGGCGCCGGCTTCACCCCGCCTGCCTTGCCGCGACCTCCGACCAGTACCTGCGCCTTGATGACGCAGGGGCCCAGGGAGCGCGCCGCCGCCTCCGCCTCTTCAGGCGTCCGCGCCAGGCGCCCCGGCGGGACGGGAACCCCGTTGTCGCGCAGGACGCCCTTGGCCATGTATTCGTAAAGCTTCATCCGCGCACATCACCTTCCCATCGGTCCTTGGAACGGACGGCGCCCCGGCCTTGGACGCGACCGGGGCCGCCGTCCCACCCCGCTCAGGCGCTCTCCGCGCGGGCCGCCGCCACCAGCTCCCGCGTGTGGAGCGCCACCTCCTCGGGTTTCCGCTCCACCCTCGCCACGCCGTCCTCCATGGCCGCCTGCGCGACCGCGGCGGCCACGGCCGGCGCCACTTCCTCGTTCCACATGGAGGGGATGATGTACTCCTCCCGCAGCTCCTCGGGCCGGACCAGCGCAGCGATCGCCTCCGCCGCCGCCCGCTTCATGTGCTCGGTGATCTCGCGCGCCCGCACGTCGAGGGCGCCGCGGAAGACGCCGGGGAAGACCAGGCTGTTGTTGATCTGGTTGGGGAAGTCCGAGCGCCCCGTGGCCACCACCCGCGATCCCGCCGCCCGCGCGTCGTCCGGGTAGATCTCCGGGACCGGGTTGGCCATGGCCATGACGATGTTCTCCGGCGCCATGGTCCGAACCATCTCCGGCGTGAGGGCACCTCCCGCCGAGACGCCGATGAAGACGTCGGCGCCCCGGACGGCCTCGGACAGGCCGCCCCGGACGCCCCGCGGGTTGGTCAGCTCGGCCATGCGGAGCTTATACGGGTTCATGTCCTCCTTGCGGTCCTTCCAGATCGCGCCGGCCCGGTCGCAGAGGATGACGTCCCGGGCACCCATGTCCAGCAAGAGCTGGGTGATGGCGATGCCGGCGGCTCCCGCGCCGTTGACCACGATCTTGACCGCGGCCAGCGGTCTGCCCACCAGCTTGAGGGCGTTGATCAGCGCGGCCGCCGTGACGATGGCGGTGCCGTGCTGGTCGTCGTGGAAGACCGGGATCTCCAGCTCCTGGCGGAGGCGCGCCTCGATCTCGAAGCAGCGCGGCGCGGAGATGTCCTCGAGGTTGACGCCGCCGAAGTTGGGCGCCAGGAGCTTCACGGTCTCGGTGATGCGGGAGACTTCCTTGGTGGCGAGGCAGACGGGGATGGCATTGACACCGCCGAAGATCTTGAAGAGGACGGACTTCCCCTCCATCACCGGCAGCGCGGCCTCCGGACCGATGTCGCCCAGCCCGAGGACGGCGGTGCCATCCGTCACCACCGCCACCGTGTTCCCCTTGCCCGTGTACTCGTAGGCCAGATCGGGCTGCTCGTGGATCTCCTTGCACGGTTCCGCGACCCCCGGGGTGTAGGCCAGGCTCAGGTCATGACGATCCCGGACGGGAACCCGCGAACGCACCTCGATCTTGCCGCGCACCTGCCTGTGCAGCGTGAGCGCCTGCTCCCGAAGCTCGTCGGCTTCGCGCTCCGTCACTGCCATCCCGTCCACCTCCGTGTTGCCGGGGGCCGCCAATGACTCGCCCGGCGAGTGGCCTGCCCGCTCGGCCTCAGCCGAGGGAGCGGAGGACCTCCAGGTTGCCCTTCACCTCTTCGCAGGAGCGTTCGAAGGCTCGACGCTCGTCCTCGGTCAGATCCAGCTCGATCACCTTTTCCACGCCGTTGCCGCCCAGGATGACCGGTACCCCCGCAAAGATACCCCGCTGGCCGTACTCGCCGTCGAGATAGGCTGCGCAGGTGAGGATCCGTTTCTGGTCGCGCAGGATGGCCGCCACCATCTCGGTGACCGCCGAGCCCGGAGCGTAGAACGCGCTGCCAGTCTTGAGAAGGTCGACGATCTCGCCGCCGCCCTTGCGGGTCCGCTCCACCAGCGCCTCGATGCGCTCGGCCGGCAGCAGCTTCTCGACGGGGATGCCGCCCGCGTAGGCGTACCGGACCAGCGGGACCATGCTGTCGCCGTGGCCGCCCAGCACCATGGCGCTCACGTCCCGGTAGGAGATGCCCAGCTCCTGGGCGATGAAGGTGCGGAAGCGGGTGGAGTCGAGGATGCCGGACTGGCCGACCACGCGGTTCCTGGGAAAGCCGGTCGACTCCAGGGCGACGGTGCACATCGTGTCCAGCGGGTTGCTCAGGACGATCACGTAGGCCTCGGGGGCGTGACGGGCGATCTGCTCGGAGGCGGAGCGGACGATTCCGGCGTTGATGGAGAGCAGGTCCGAGCGGCTCATCCCCGGCTTGCGCGCGATCCCGGCGGTGATCACCACCACGTCGGCGCCCTCCAGGGCCGCGTAGTCGTTCGATCCCGTGACGTGGACGTCGAAGCGCTCGATGGGGGCTGCTTCCTGCAGGTCGAGAGCCTTCCCCTGGGGCAGACCTTCCACGACGTCGATGAGGACGATGTCACCGAGTTCCTTGGCGGCGCACCAGTGCGCGGTGGTGGCTCCGGTGGCGCCCGCGCCGACGATGCCGATCTTGGGTCTTCTGTTCTTCGCCATCAGGTGCTCCCCCCTGGTCCGCGACGGTCATGTGCGGACGAGTCCCGTCGAGCCGTGGCGGGAAAACGAAGGGCCGGGCCGACGTCTCCCGACCGGGTCCCGCGAACTCGTCCTTCGCACCCGGCCTCAGGCTTCCCCGGTCCCGGCCATCCGAGGCCGATTATAGTGCCGCCCGGGATGCAGGAAAAGGCAGGTCAGTCCGAGCCTTCCTGCCGCCTTGCCGGGCCTCGCCCGCCTCCCTCCCCGGAGACGGGGGCGGAGGCCGGCTCCTCCGGCAGGGTCGACTCCAGGCGGCGCACCTCCCCCTCCAACCTGCGCGTGGCCACCGCCAGTCGAACGATGTAAGCCGCCAGACCGAGCCAGATCAGTCCATACGCCAGAGCCACCCAGGCCACCGCTCCGCTCCCCTCTCCGCCTCTTGCGCCCCTCCGCCTCTCCGCCTGCTCCCCCGGCGCGGCGCCCCCGCGTCGGCCCCTCGCCTAGAAGCGCTCGGAGCGCATCTCCAGTTCCGCCACCCGTTCGCGCAGCTCCTCCAGCCGCCAGCGCCCCAGGAAGAGGGCGGCTCCCACCGCGACGGAGGCCGCCATCGCCGCCATCAACGCCGCCACCATCGAGGGCGCCATCCGGATCCCCTGCGCCGTGATCACCTGCGGATGGTTGGAGTACCACCAGACCACCGAGAAGTGGACCACCGGCACGATGGCCACGGCTGCCAGACCGTAGACGGCGGCCAGTGCGCCCCCCTGGCCGCCCTCCTCCCTGGCCGCCCGGTGGAGGAGCAGATAGCCCGCATAGAGGAACCACATGAGCAGCGTGGTGGTCAGGCGCGCGTCCTGCCAGAGCCACCAGACGTTCCAGGCCGACCGGGCCCAGACGCTGCCGGAGAGCAGGGTGACGGTGGTGAAGAGGAGGCCCACCTCGCCCGCCGCCACCGCCACCCGATCCCAGCGCGGCTGTCGCCGCCAGAGATAGAGGGCGGAGGCGACCGCCACCAGCCCGAAGGCCAGATAGGCGGTGACGGCGGCGCCCACATGGAAGTACATGATGCGCTGGACGTCGCCCATCACCCGCTCGGGCGGCGCCCAGACCAGCCCCAGGTAGAGCGCCACCGGCACCGCCACCCCGGCGAACAGCTCCACCCAGGGAAGCCCCCGCCGCTCCTCCCGTCCTGGCCGTCGCATCCCGCCATCGCCCCTCCCCGAGGCCTGCATCGCGCTCATCCCTCCCACAGGAGTTCGAAGAGCAGCGCCGGCACCAGCGTGAAAAGCAGATCGTATCCGACGAGGAGCTCCCACCAGAGCGCGGGCGCCGGGGCCGCCCCGCTCAGCGCCCAGCCACCGAGGCGGATCGCCGCCAAGGCCAGCGGGACCAGGAGCGGGTAGAGCAGGATCGGCAGCAGGATGGGAGCGGCTCGCAGGCGCGCGGTCACCGCCGCCAGGAAGGTGCCGGCTCCCGCCACGCCCCCCGTCCCCAGGAGCAGGACCGCCGGCAGAACCCAGGCCGGTCCGCGCACCGAGACGCCCAGCAGGGGAAGGGCCGCCAGCCAGACGACGGCGCCCAGCACGGCCAGGTAGAGCCAGCTGGCCACCGCCTTGCCATAGTAGAGCGCGCTCCGGTCGACCGGCCAGAGGAGGAGTTGCGCGAAGGCGTCCTCCTCCGTCTCCTGGGCGAAGGAGCGATGGAGGAGCAGCGCGCCCGCGAAGAGGAGGAGGAGCCAGAGGACGGCCGCCGACCGCTCGCCCGCCGGATCCTCGCCGGCGCCGCCCGTCAGGCTGAGGAGCGTCAGGAGGAGGAGCGCGAAGAGGAGGCTGGCACCCAGCGTCTCGCCGCTCCGCGCCTCGCTCCGCAACTCCTTGCGGATCACCGCGGCCACCGCCCGGGCATAGGGGCGGGCGCCCCGTTCCGCTCGCCGGCCGCCCGCCCCACCGTCTCCACCCGCAGCCGGCCCGCCTCCAGCCACCAGCGCCGGTCCACCTCCCCCAGGCCGGGCTCCGCCTCGTGCGAGACCAGCACCGCCGCCGCGCCCCGGCCCCGCGCCTCGTCCAGGGCCAGCCGGAGGAAACGCCGCCCCTCCGCGTCGAGCCCGCCCGCCGCCTCGTCCAGCAGGATCAGCTGCGGCTCCGGCAGGAAGCTCCGCGCGATGGCCAGCCGCTGCCGCATCCCCTGCGAGTAGTGCGAGACGGGACGGTCCGCCCAGCGGAGCAGTCCCGCTCGCGCGAGCCACGCCTCCGCCCGCCGCCCGGCTTCCTCGGCGGACAGCCAGGGGTAGCCGGCGGCTTGGAGGAGGAGGCTCTCCCGCCCGGTCAGCCTCGGGTAGAGGCCGGTCCGGTGGCCCACCCACGCCAGCCCGCCCCGGTACGCCGGGCCCCACTGGCGCACGGGGCGCCCCCGCCAGAGCAGCTGGCCGGCCGAGGGCCGCTCCATTCCCGCCAGCAGGCGCAGCAGGCTGGTCTTCCCCGCCCCGTTCGGGCCCTGCAGCAGCGCCAGCTCGCCCGCCTCCAGGACGAAGTCCACCCGGCGCAGGATCAGCCGGTCGCCCAACCGCAGGGCCAGCTCCCTGGCCTCCAGCAGCGTCATGCGGCGCTCACCCCGCCCGCCGCGGGCCGCCGCCTACCTTCGGCCAGAGTTCCGCCGCCTCGTCCACCAGCTGCTGGCGGCGGAGACGGTACCGGTCCTCAGCCAGCCTTCCTTCCGTCCTCAGGCGCTCCACCTGTTCCAGCGCCCTGCGGACCCGCTCCAGCTCCCGCTCGGGGCGCGTGCGGCGCCAGAGCCAGAGCGCGAGCGCGGGCACACCGGCCAGCAGGGCCACCCAGACGCCGGCCAGGAAGCCCGTCCCGTGCTCATACCACCAGTCGGGCGGCGTGAGTGTGAAGCGGACCGTCTGCCCTGGCGCCAGCGGCTCGTCCAGCGCATATTGGCGGAGCGCCCGCCCCGCCGTGCTGACCACGCCCAGGCGGACCCAACCGGGCCCGCTGAGGCGGACGCTCCCCTCGTCCACCAGCGCCGCCACGGCGCCCACCGGCAGCGACGGGCGCAGGCGGAACTCCCCGGGGACCGTCCAAGGAAGCCGGTACCGGACCGCGTAGCTCCGCTGCTCCCCCGGCGCCAGTCCGCGCGTGTCCGTCAGCCGGCCCCCGCTCAGCCTGGCCGTGCCGCCCCCCGTCTGGAGGGCGGCCTCCCGGGCGCCGGCAGGAAGCTGCCAGGACCAGGCCGAGGTGGCCTCCGACCCCGTGTTGACCAGGGTCACCAGTTCCAGCACCACGGGCGCTCCCCCCTGGAGGGTGATCACCCAGCGGAGCGAGCTCGCCACCACCGGCCCGCCCGGCGCCGGGGCCGCAGCGGCCGCGCCCGCGGCGACCGGTCCCGGGACCAGGACGAGCGCCAGGGCGAGGACGAGCGCGGCCGGGAAGCGGGCGAGTCTCGCGCTCACCCGTTGCCCTGCGTGGCGGGCACGTACTTGGACGGGCATTTGACCAGGATGTGACGGGCCTCGAAGCTGCCGCCGCGCATGCTCCCGGTCACCACCGCCTCGATCCCCGCCTGGAGCGTGTCCGGCTTCATGCCCTCATACCGCACCGGCAGGACCCGCCCGCCATGCTCCAGCGAAAAGCGAAGCTGGAGCCGGGTCCCGTCCCAGCGGATGCTCCCCGGGACCACCGTCCCCTTCACCTCCGCCTGTCGCTGCCAGGCGGAGGCTCCCTGGGCCAGGTACTGGTCGACCGTGTAGTAGACCGAGGCCGACTGGGCGATGGAGCGGATGGCCAGGCCGCCCACCACCGCGACGACCACGAAGAAGGCCAGCGTCAAGCGCCAACGCCTGCTCAACCCGAATCGCCCCGCTTTCCACCGAGGGCCTTCCCCGTCCGGGCTCGTTTCGAATTCATCGCACGTGCATTTTCGCATAATCCCGGGCCCAACTGAAGGTGAGCACCTTTCACCTCGGCGGTCCGGCGGGGCGGAGGGCGAAGGTGGGCAGAAGGCCGTTCCGGCGGGCGAAGCCGCGAAGGGCGTCGGGGTCGGTCCGGACGCCGCAGGCTCGTGCCAGCGCCTCCAGCAGGTTGGCTCCAGGCGCCAGCCCTCGCCACCCGGGACCCAGGAGGAGCACGCCCTCGAGACCGCGCCGACGCAGCTCGTCCAGCTCGCCGGGCCGGACGGTGCTGGTCAGCATCCAGCGGCCCTCCAGGCGGAGCGGGAGATGACGGTAGAGGAAGTGAAAGTCGCCCGCCAGAAGGCGGGACCGCGCCAGGGGACCGCGGCGGCTCCGGCCCGCCACTTCCTGGGCGGCGCCCAGGGGGTAGAGCCGCCGGATGGGAAGCCGGCGGAGCCACGGCAGGGTCCACCGGGCGACCCGGCGGAAGGCGGCCGGGCCCGGAGCCCAGGGCAGCCCCAGGGCCAGGGCGGCGTCGCCCACCCGGACCCGCCAGCCGGCGCGGACCAGCGCCTCGCCCAGCTCCGGCCGATCCAGGTAACTGGCGAGGAAGGCCTCGCCCGGCTCCAGGCCCGCCTCCCCGAGGAGCCGGACCGCCTCCGGCTCGACCGCCGCCTTCCAGAGGGAACCGTCCGCCAGGGGGGTCCGCCGCGCCCGGCGGGCGAGGCGCCACGCCTCCGGCGCCGCGTAGGAGCGGCCCGGCAGCCGGTAGGCCAGGTTGATGCCGCCCAGGCCGATGGCGGCCACCCGGCCGTCGAGCCGGCTGATCAGCTGCTCCGCAGCCTCCAGGTCGCCGTCGGTGCCGACGCGAAGGAGCCGCCAGCGCCTCCCCTCCGCCTCCAGGCGGAGGTCGAAGTCGCGCCGGCGGCTCCCCAGGCTGACGCCGACCACCCACTCGGACCGCTCGGCGACCGTCGCCTCCTCCCATCGCGCCAGGAAGAGGTCAGCCGGGCGGTGGCTCAACCCATAGGGTGCTGGTGCTCGCCCCCACCCGAGAGGTAGCGTTCGGGCTCCTTCTCGAAGGCGCGCTTGCACCCCGGGGCGCAGAAATAGTATGTCTGGCCCTGGTACTCGGCCTTGGCCGGTGCCTTGGACTCGTCCACTTCCATGCCGCAGACCGGATCCTTCGCCATCCATCGACACCTCCCCGATGTCCCGGCAGGGGCGGATGCTCCCGCCAGCGCTCCCGGCTACCTGATGAGGCGGGTGAAGACGCTCATCAGCTCCCGGATGTAGGGCTCGCCCTGGCCGCTCCGGATCGCGTCGGAGACGCAGCCCTCCACGTGGGCCTCCAGCAGCTGCAGGCTGACCCGGTCCAGGGCCGCGCGCACCGCCGCGATCTGGGTCAGGATGTCCACGCAGTAGCGTTCGTCTTCGACCATCCGCTCGATACCGCGGACCTGCCCCTCGATCTTGCGCAGCCGCTGCTGGAGCTCGGGCTTGTTGGCATAGGGGCTCAGGTGGAGATGGAGGGTGGGACGGGTGGTGGCAGCCGCCCCCATCTCCTTGCCGAGTTCCGCTTCCGTTCCGGCCGGCTCCACCATACCGTACCCTCCCAGCGTATTCCGGCAGGCCCATCTTACCTTGTGGGCCTTCACCAGGTCAACGGCGCGCGATCCGCTGTCCGGAGTATACCCCCGCTCAGCGCCTATCCCGCGCCGCCCCCCAGGAGCTCCCCGCCGAGGTCGCGCAGGTGCCGGAGCTGGCAGGCACCGTCCGTCCAGCTCAGCAGGATCACGTCCAGGCGGGCTTCCTCCGCGCCGCGGAGAGCGGCGTAGAGGCGCGCGGCCCGCAGGAAGCGGAGGCGCTTCCTGCGGATCAGCGAGAGGCCGGCGTCGACGGTCGCGTTCAGCCGCCTCCCCCGCACCTCCACCAGCACCAGCCGGCCGTCCGGGCTCCGGGCGGCGAGGTCCAGCTCCAGGCCGGGGCGGCGCCAGTTCCGCTCCAGCAGCGTGTATCCTTGGGAGAGCAGCAGGCGTGCCGCGGCCTCCTCGGCGGCGGCCCCCAGGCGGGCGGAGAGACCGCCGTCTCGACGGATCTCCGGGCGACTCTTCATGGGAAAGGCAGGTCACCCCCTTGTCTTCGTCGTCGCAGCTCCGCTGGCGCAGCTGGTCGGCGGCCGTCCTGGACGAGGCCGCCCGGAGCCGCCGGCCCCTCTTCCTCTTTCTCTCGCCGGCCTGGGCCGAGGCCACGCACCGTTACGAGGACGGCGCCCTGGCGGATCGCACCGTGCAGGGGGTGCTGGCGGAGCGCTACGTCCCCGTCCGCGTCGACCCGGACCGGCGCCCCGACCTGGACGCCCGGTACAACCTGGGCGGCTGGCCCACCCTGGCCGTGCTGGCGCCCGGCGGCGACCTGCTGGCTGCCGCCAACCTGGCCGAGCCCTCCCGGCTGGCCGCCTACCTGGCCGCCCTCGCGGAGGAGTGGGGGGCGCGGCAGCCGGTCCTGGAGCGGCACCTCGAGCGCTACCGCCTGCCCGACCAGCTGCCGGAGCTGCTGACCGAGCCGGGAGCGGGCTGGGTCGCGGAGCTGGAAGAGGGGCTCCTGCGCCAGTACGACCCGGAGCATGCCGGCTTCGGCGGAGCCCCCAAGTTCCTTCCCCTCGAGCCGCTGGAAGCGCTGGCAGCGCTTCCGCCGCGCGAGCTCCCGGAGAGGCTGCGGAGCCTCCTTCCCGCCACCCTGGCGGCGCTGGAGGCGAGCCCGCTCCACGACCCCCGCGGCGGTTTCCGCCGCCTGGCGGCGGAGGCCGACTGGAGCGACCCCGTAGGCGAGCGCCTCCTGGCCGACAACGCCCGGCTGCTGGCGGTGACGGCGCGGCTGGCCCGGCCGGAGGCCGGCTGGGCCGACGAGCTGGAAGCCGCCGGTTTCCGCGCGGCGAAGCTGGCCGGGGAGCTGGTCGGCTTCCTCCGCTCCATGGAGGGCGACCACGGCTGGGCCGCCGCCTTCGACGCGGTGCCCGGGCCCGGCGGCCGGGCCGTTCTCTCGGCCCAGGCGCCGGTGGGAGCCGCCAGCCAGGCGGCCCGGGCGCTCTTCGAAGCCGAGGCGGCCGGCCTGGGCCGGGCGGCGAGGGCGCGCGCCTTCCTGGAGGAAGTGGACCGGGAGCTCCCCGCGGGTCCGGGCGCCGCCCTCCGGCTGCCCCACGACCTCCCGGGCGTGGCCGACCCCGAACCTTCCCCGCTCCGCGGCTACCTGGGCGACCTGGCCCCGCTGGGGCGCGCCTTCCTGGCCGCCTGGGCGGCGGGAGGCCGGATCGACTGCCTCCGGCGCTCGCTGGAGCTGGCGGCGGGCGCCCTGGAGAGCCTGCGCAGCGGAACAGGGGCGCTCCACGACCTCCCGGAGGAAGCGGCCCGGGCGCTGGGCCTCCGCCGCGCCGCCGCCTATCCGGCGCTCAACGCGGAGGCTGCGCTCTGGTTCCTCACCCTGGCCGATGCGCTCTCGCCCGCCCCGGCCCCGCGGAGACGAGCCCTCCCCCCGGCCGGCCGCCGGGCGCTGGAGAACCTCCCCAGCGCCGCGGAGCTGCTGGAGGCCGCCCGGGCCATCCTCGCCTGGGGGCTGCCCTTCGCGCCCACATCGGGCTGGCAGGGTGCGGCCTGGTACCTCCCGCTCCGCCTCTTCCTCCGCCTCACGGCCGGTACAGGGTCGACCCCAGCACCCTGAGGCTGCGATGGACCACCACCACCTTGCGCACGGTGGTGACGGCGCCGTCGGGCCAGGCGTAGCGGAGGGTGACGACCGCCGCGCCGTCCACCTGGAAGGTGCCCGGCTTCCTCCAGGCGACGTGGAAGCGCGGCGCCGGATCGTAGCGGACGCGGACCCCGTCCAGGCAGGGTGCGCGGCCGGCCTCCAGCTCCAGCCTCCAGGCGGCGGGCCGCGCGCTCAACCAGAGCCTGGGCCCGTGGAGACGGAGCTGCAGGGTCGGGATCTCGACCGTCTGCGCACGGAAGAGGCGGAGCCCCGCCGTCGCGGCGGGAAGACCGTCCCGGGGCAGGAACTCGTCCGGCCGGACCACCACCCGCCAGCGCTGCCGGCGCAAGAGGCGGCCTTCGGCGCTGTACGAGGAGGCGGTCACCTGGTAGATGCCGGGCAGCCTGTAGCGGTGGAAGACCAGGGGCCGCGTGTGCCCCGGGAGCGGGTCGATCCAGCCGCTGCCGTCGCCGAAGGACCAGGTCCAGCGCGCGTGGCCCGGCTGGTTGGGCTCCAGATCCGTCGTCCGGCGGTTGTGGTAGACCACCTCGATGAAAGGCTCGCCCGGGGGGAGGCGGAGGCCTCCGAAGTCCGGCTCCGACGCCGGCCAGGCCGGGAGCGCCAGCAGGAGCGCCGTCGCCAGGAGAGGCCGGAGGGCGCGAGCGGAGCCTCTCGGACGGGAAGGCAGGATGCTTGGCATCACGGGTGACCCCCTTCCTGCGCGGAATTACACAGAAGGGCTATATAAAAGCGGCCCTTGCTCAGGTAGCTTGAAATCGACGCGATTCCCATGCCGGCGTCCACGACTCGTGAACGTGTAGGAGGGTTGCTCTTGGCCGCGACCGCAACGACGACGAGAGACGAGATCCTGGAGCTCCTGAAGCGGCGGCCCGGGGCTACTGTCGAAGAGCTCAGCCGGCCGCTCCGGATCAGCGCCATGGGCGTGCGCCAGCACCTGGCCATCCTCGAACGGGACGGGCTCATCTACAGCACCAAGCGCCGGGGCGGGCTGGGTCGGCCGGCCAACCTGTACTTCCTGACCGAGCGGGGCCAGGAGTCCTTCCCCCGCGCCTACGACCGCCTGGCGCTCCAGCTGCTGGCAGCCGCCGAGCGGATCGGTGGACCGGAGCTGGTGGACCGGCTCTTCGACGCGCGCGAGGAGCTGCTCGCGCAGGACCTGGGCGAGAAACTCCAGGGCACCGAGGGCGAGGAGCGGCTCCGGAAGCTGGCGGAGATCCAGGACGGCTCGGGCTACCAGTCCGAGGTGCAGGTGCAGGAGGGCCGCCTGGTCCTGCGCCATTACAACTGCCCGATCGCCCGCATCGCCGTGCGCTATCCACAGGTCTGCGAAAAGGAGTACCAGCTCTACCGGCGGCTGCTGGACGTCGACCTGGAGCGCTCCGGATGCGCCGCCCGGGGCGAGGGTCCCTGCGTCTACGCCGCCAGCGTGGCCGATCGGGAGGGCGCCGGGCCGACCGGGGGCGAGGACCCGAGCGACTGCCCCGAGCCGACCCCCGCCCTCCAGCACGCCCGGGGCTGAGGGTCACCCGCGCCCTGCCCCTGGCTCGCCGACCGGTCCCGCGAGGGACCGGTCTTTCCGTTTCCCCTCCTGAGGCCGCGAATCCCCCGTTCCAGCCGTTTCAGGGAGGGCTTCGTCACCGGTCTTCCAATTCCTTCCTGGCAACCGGTTCACCGGCTCCGGTTCGCCGTTTCAGGAGGAAGGCTGCTCGCTGGAGGCGGCCAGCCAGCGTTCGCGGCGCCGCCCGACCGCGCGGGCGATCCAGACGCTGGCCTCGTAGAGGCCGAGCATGGGGATGGCCGTGACGATCTGCGAGATGGGGTCGGGGGGCGTGATGACGGCGGCTACCACGAAGATGAGCAGGATGGCGTAGCGCCGGGCCCGGGCCAATTGCGCGGCGTTGACGACGCCGATACCCGTCAGCGCGGCCACCGCCGCCGGCCACTCGAAGACGAGGCCGAAGGGCCAGATCAGGTTGAGGATGAAGCCCAGCACGCTCTGCACGGAGAGGGTGGGCCGGACACCGGGGAAGGAGAGGCTGAGGAAGAACCGGAGCACGTACGGGACGATCACGAAGTAGGCGAAGGCGCTGCCCGCCAGGAAGAGGATGAGGACGGCGGGGAAGACCAGGATCACCATCCGCCGCTCCTGGGGCCGCAGACCCGGCCAGACGAAGGCGCCCAGCTGGTACAGGAGGATGGGCGAGACCGCGATCAGGCCGAGGATGACGCCCACCCGCATGTAGACCCAGAAGAGCTCGGAGGGTGCCAGGTAGATCATCTGGATATGGAGCTGCTGCGCCGGGCGGATGAGGAAGGCGATCCCGTGCGGCGCCAGGAACCATCCCCCCACCGCGCCCACGACGGCGGCGATGGCCATGATCACCAGCCGTCGCCTGAGCTCCTCGAGGTGCTCCAGCACCGTCATCTGGAGCTCGCTGTTCGCCGTCTCCCCGCCCTCGGCTCCCGCTCCGGGCTCTCTCGTGTCGGCCACTGGCTCTTCCCTTCCCCCGCCGGGCCGGAACGGCGCATGCCCTCCGGCCGTCCCGGTCCATACTAGCATCCCGCGTAATCTGCGCTAGGAGGCACGGGAGTGGACTCGCCGGACCCGCTTGGCCTCTTCTACCGGACGCTCTTCTTCTACGTCGCCCTGGTGGTGGTCACGCGCCTCATGGGCAAACGGGAACTCGGCCGCCTCTCGCCGAGCGACTTCGTCGTCACCATCATGATCGCGGACGCGGCCACCCTGGCGATCGACGAGAAGATGCCGCTCTGGATGGGCATGGTGCCGGTGGCCACCATCGTCGCCCTGGAGCTCCTCATCAGCGTGATCCTGCTGCGCAGTCCCCGCTTCCGCCAGTGGGTGAGCGGGACGCCCGCCCTGGTCGTCTACCGCGGCCGCCTCGACCGGCGGGCGATGGCACGCATGCGCTACAACCTGGACGACCTGATGGCCCAGCTGCGGGAGAAGAACGTCACCGACATCCGCGACGTGGAGTTCGCCATCCTCGAGACAGGCGGAAAGCTGACCGTCGTCCCCTATGCCGACAAGCGGCCGCTCACGCCCGCCCTGATGGGCATCCCCGCCGAGGACCGGGGGCTTCAGCTCCCCGTCATCCGCGACGGCGCCGTCGACCACTGGGCCTTGGAACGGCTCGGCCGCGACGAGCGCTGGCTGCGGGAGCAGCTGGCGCTGCGCGGCATCGGCGAGCCCGAGGGGGTGCTGGCCGCCTTCCTGGACGAGAAGGGGGAGCTGGTCGCCTTCCCGCATGACTGAGCGCCGCGCCGGCAAACTAGGAAACGGTCCACTCTCTTCTTCCGGGCGGTGAGAGGCATGCTGCACCCGCGGCGAGAGGAAGCGGGGCCGCACCCGGCCCCGCGCCTGGAACCCGAGCTGCTGCTGCGCGCGGAGCGCGCGCTGCGGCTCACCCCCGACCCTCGCAGGAATCGGGTCATCCTCCACCTGACCATCGCCTTCGGATGCATGCCCGGGGACCTGGAAGGGCTCGGGCTGGCGGACGTCGACCTGGCCGGGCGGCAGATCCACTGGCGAAGGGCGAACGGCTGGGCGAGGCTCTCCGATCCGCTCGTCGACGACCTCGCCCAGTACCTGGACCGCGAGCGGCGTGGCGGCGGTGACCGGTTCTTGCTCACCCGGCTCGGCCATCCGGTGCAGGTGCGCACCCTGGCCCTCTTCTTCCGCCGGCTGGCGCGGGAACTGGGGGACGCCCGGTTGACCCCGGCCGCCCTCCGCCGGCGCCGGTTCCACCAGCTGCTCTCCGAGCGCTGGGCCGGCACCTGGCTCCGTCACGGCGAGCGCTGGCTCTATCTGGCTGACCCGTCGCCCCTCGCGGACCCCGTCCCGGCCGCCGGGCCCGGCGCCCCGGCGGCAGGCGGCGAGGACGGGAACGCCGGCCGGGCCATCCCGGGATGAGGATGAGCGCCCCACAAGCGACGGCCCGGCTCGCCGGAGCCGGGCGCGCCCGCTTCCCTCCGTCTCCGGCCTTCTCTCCCCGCGCCCGCTTCAACCCGCCAGGTGCCGTGCCAGGAAGCCCGCAGTGGCGGCTGCCACCTTGGCTTCGGCATCGCCCACATCACGGCCGTTCTCCAGCGAGGCGACGACCACCGCCCCCACGGGGTCTCCGGCCACCACCACGGGGGCGATCACCTCGCTGGCGAAGGGACAGGTGTCGCCTCCACCCACGGTGGCCCCCTCGTGATGGTGCGAGGTGGTCCTGTAGCGCGCCTCCCGCCTCTCCTCCATGGCGTTGAGGACCGGGACGCCCACTTCCTTGCCGAGGAAGCGCGAAGCACCCTCGCCGGCCGCGGCCACCACCTGGTCCCGGTCGGTCAGCAGGCTGAGGAAGCCCGTGGCGGCGGCGGTCGCCTGCATCGCCGCCTCCCCGAGCTGGTCGAGGTCGGCCAGGGCCGAGTACTTCTTGAGGATGACCTCGCCATCCCTTTCCACGAAGATCTCGAGAGGGTCTCCGTCGCGGATGTTCATGCTGCGGCGGATCTCGATGGGAATGACGATGCGACCCAGATCGTCGATGCGGCGAACGATCCCCGTAGCCTTCACCAGCGCTCACCTCTCGTCGCGGCGATGGTCAAGGGCTAGTATCCCTCGAGGCCCATCGCTCATCCCGCGCCCGGCGGGGCCACCCGGCAGACGGGCGACGGAGGCGGGCTCCACGTACGGGGGACGGGTGGGGCGCGCGGCCCCCCGTCCCGGGGATCATCGGCCCTGCAGGTAGTGGCGCAGCAAGAACTGCAGAACCTCGTCGCGCTCCAGCTTGGTGGCGAGGCTGCGCGCGCCCCGGTGCGCGGTGATGTAGGCCGGCTCGCCGGTCAAAAGGTAGAACGCCAGCTGGCGGATCGGGTCATACCCCTTCTCCTGCAGGGCCCGGTAGACCTCTGCCAGGATTCGCTCCAGGTCACCCTCCGCACCCGGTGCGGGCGGTCCCGACCGGACCACCCGGGTGCCGTCCTGCTCGCTCCTGCTCTCGTCCACCGGGATCACCCCCACCAACCACCTGGCGGACTGTCGTCCCTCGGTCGCCTGGAGTCTTCGCCGGCGCCCGGAGCCGCTCCTCCAGCCGGTGGGAAGAGGTACCTCCTCGGCTCTCCTCTCCCTTCCCATACCGCAAGAGGGCCGCGCCCATGCATCGGCACGACCCTCGACCTGCTCGCGAAGCGGGCGGGGTCCCGGGGATCTCGCCCCGGGACCGCTATGTCTCTAGCCGGAGCTCACTGGGGATTGCCGAAGCGACCGAAGGCGGTGGGGGCCGCGGCGGTCGCCTGGCCGCCGGCCAGCTGGTGCTCCGCCTGCTGGATCATCCGGCGCACCATCTGGCCACCCACGGCGCCGCAGTCACGGGAGGCGAGATCGCCCCAGTACCCGCTCGCCGGCGGGTTGACGCCGATCTCGGAAGCCACCTCGTACTTGAACTGGTCCAGCGCCCTGGCCGCTTCCTTGACCAGAACCCGATTGTTGCTCGAACCTCGCGCCATCGCTTCTCACCTCCCCTGTAGGTACGCCTAGTATCGGAGCCCGCCGACGCCGCCCATGCTAGGGAAGCATGGTACCGCTGGCTACGCAGAAGGCGCCCTGCTTCAGAAAGGGAGGGGAGTCCCCGGCTGCCACTCTGTCCAGCCCGCGGCAGCGGGTGCTACCGCGGGCTTGCACGGGGAGGCGGGGTGTTCAGTCGCGGAAGCTCGCTCCGTGGGAGCGGGCATACTCGAAGTAGGCCTCGCGCAACCTCCGGGTCACCGGCCCGGGCCGCCCGTCGCCCACGGGGCGGCCGTCGATGACGGTGACCGGCACCACCTCGGCGGCCGTGCCGGTGAGGAAGCACTCGTCCGCCGTGTACAGGTCGTACCGGGTGAAGACCGTCTCCCCGGCCTCGATGCCCAGCTCGCGGGCCAGGTCGATCACCGTCGCCCGGGTGATCCCCTCCAGGATGCCCAGGTAGGCCGGTGGCGTCAGCACCCGGCCGTCACGGACGATGAAGACGTTGTCCCCGGTCCCCTCGCAGACGTACCCCTCGTGGTTGAACATGAGGATCTCGTCGACGCCGGCGAGGTTCCCCTCGATCTTGGCCAGGACGCTGTTCAGGTAGTTGAGGCTCTTCACCCTCGGGTCCAGCGCGTCCACCGCCGTCCTCCGCGTGGAGGCCGTCACCGCCGTGAGACCCTTCTCGAGGAGGCTGGCGGGGAAGAGTGCGATCCGGTCGACGATGATGGTCACCGTGGGCCTGGAGCACTTGCGCGGGTCGAGCCCCAGGTCCCCTGGCCCGCGGCTGACGACAAGCCGGATGTAGCCGTCGTCCAGGTCGTTCCGCCGGCAGGTCTCCAGGACCGCCTGGCTCATCTGTTCCGGCGCCAGCGGGATCTCGAGGTCGATGACGCGGGCGGAGTGGTAGAGGCGCCGGATATGCTCCTCCAGCTTGAACACCCGCCCGCTGTACATGCGGATGCCCTCGAAGACGCCGTCGCCGTACAGGAAGCCGTGATCGTAGACCGAGACCTTCGCCTCTTCGACCGGCACGAACTCGCCATTCAGGTAGACCACTTGTCCCACGCCGCAACCCTCCCGCACGCCCGGCGGAGCGCGCCTTCTCGTTTCCTTCCGGTCAGAGAGCTTCGGTGACGCCGGCCGCCCTCCTCCCACCGCCGCCCTCCAGGGCGGAGAGGGCGTCCACACAGCCGGCCCCTTGCGCCCGCCGGTCGGCCAGGTCGACGGGGGCGGCGGTCGCGCGCAGGCGAGCCGGCACCTCGTGCAACCGCAGTCCCGCCGCCAGCGCCAGAGCGGCGCTGCCGCTCACGTGCGGCGCCGCCATGGACGTGCCCGAGAGCCGCCGGAGGCCGCCCGACGGCCAGAGCGAGAGGATGTCCACCCCCGGGGCGACGAGGTCCAGTTCCGGCCCCCGGCTGGAGAAGCGCGCCACCCGGTTCTGGCGGTCGATGGCGCCCACCGCCAGCACCTCGGGGTAGCGCGCCGGAAAGAGGACGGTCCCCTCGCCGGGGCCGGAATTGCCCGCGGCGCAGACCAGCACCATGCTGCGCGAGGCGGCCCGGATCGCCTCGCGCATGGTCCGGTTCTCGGTGAGGCTGCCCAGGCTCAGGTTGACCACCTGGATCCGGTGCTGGATGCACCACTCCAGGCCCCGCACCAGGTCCGAGAGCCGGCCGTTGCCCGACGGATCCAGCGCCTTCACCGGATGGATCCAGACCTGGGGCGCCACGCCCAGGACGGCCCCGCGGGCGGCGATGACCCCTGCCACGTGGGTACCGTGCCCGTTGTCGTCTTCCGGCGGGCGGCCCGGGCGGAGGAGGTCGACGCCCTGCCCGATCCGCCCGGCCAGCGCCGGGTGGTCCAGGTCGACGCCGGTGTCCAGGACGGCCACGTGGATCCCCTGTCCCTGGCTCCACGCCCAGGCCTGCGGCGCCCGGACCCGCCTGATCCCCCAGGGGATGCGGGCCTGGTGATCCGGCGTGGACGGCCCGGCGGGCGGGCGCGGGGGCGTCGGTCCGGGTGCCGGAGCAGGGCCGGGGGCGGGAGCGTTCCCCCAGCGCCGGCGGAGGCAACGGAGCGCGGAGCAGGTGGAACGGAGCCAGCGCGGAAGGCGGGCGCGCCGCAGGAAGCCCGGGGGCCAGCCCGCCTCCTGGGCGTCCCCCCTTCCTGTGCCTGTCCTCCTCCACCAGCCGCAGGGGGAGGTCCTCGTCCACCCGGATCACGTCCGACCGCTGGTGGAGCGCCGCCAGGGCGCCCTCTTCGACGAACTCGGCCACCACGGCGTTGATCAGCGAGACGCGCTGAAGAACGACGCCGCCCATGCGCTGGATCTCCGAGAGGTCGATGCGGCTTCCCGGGCGGAAGACGACGATCCTCCGCATCGAGCCGGCCGCGGCCCTCCCGTCCAGCCGCCGGCGGTCCTCACCCCAAGCGAGGCGCATGCCTGTACACCCCCGCGCCAGCCTATGGGGCCGGCCGCCCGGGGGTGTGGACGCGTGACCCGGGGCCGCAGCGCGGCGCGGTGCCCGCCGCGCGCGACCCCGGGCCGGGTGGACTCCGATCCGAGGGTGGGTTCCGCTCTACGGAGCAGGCGGCGGTTCAGGCCGGGGCCTCGTCGCCCGCTTCCTTCCGTTCGCCGATCTTCTGGAGCAGGAGTTCGAAGGCGGCCTCGCGGTACCGGTCGAGTTCGCGCTCCAGCCGCCGCGCGAACGTCTCCCGCTCCAGGCGATGGAGGATATACAGCCAGAGGCCGGGGTAGTCGCTGTCTTCCAGGTCGCGCCGGAGCCGTGCGGCGGCCGCGGCCCGGCGGCCGGCAGGGATCTCGTCGAAGAAGAGGGCCAGGGCGGCCCAGAGGCGTTCGTCCTCCGTGACCGCCTTCAGGGTGCAGTAAAGGTCGAACTCCTCGTCGGGCGCCTTCCGCAGCCGTTCTTCGCTCCAACCGAGAGTGGCGAGCACCTCGTCACCGTCCAGGGTGACCATCATCGGCCGCACCTCCCTCGCGCCCCGTCTCTACGAAACGACATTTCCACGTCGATCATAGAGCCGGTCTCCGAAGGACGGCTATACCCCCGGCGGGCGACGGGGCGGCGGCGCGGCAGGCACCTCATCCCGGCTCCCGCCGGCCGGCCGGGACCAGCGCAGCCGGTCCCGGCGCCGGTACTTGGCCAGCGTCTCCTCCCAGGCCCGGTCCAGGTCGATGCCGAGGCGGTTGGCCATGCAGGCGACCACGTAGAGGACGTCGCCCAGCTCCTCCTCCACCGAGCCGGGCGGCTCCCCGGCCTTCTTCCGCTTGGGACCGTAGCGGTGGTTGACCTCCCGCGCCAGCTCCCCCACCTCTTCGCTCAGGCGGGCGAGGAGCGCCAGCGGCTCCCAGTAGGAAGCCCCCTGCTCCCGGATCCAGGCGTCGGCCTCCGCCTGGAGGCTGCGAAGCCGCCCCTGCGGGGCCTCGCGCTCCGGCTCCACGCCGCTCACGCCCCCGCGCCCAGCCAGGCGCCCAGCTCGATGCGGCGGAGCTCCTCGATCCACTCGATGGCGGAGAGGGCGGCGAGCGTCGCCTCGTCCACCGGCTGGTCCGTGCCCAGCACCATCACCGCCTCACCCCCGGGGGCGCTCCGTCCCAGGCGCATCTCGGCGATGTTGATCCCGCGCTCCCCGAGCAGCCCGCCGAAGCGGCCGACCACGCCGGGCTTGTCGCTGTGGCGGCTGAGCAGCATGTGCGCCGTGGGGACCAGGTCGATGGCGAAGGCGTCCAGCGCCACGATCCGCGGCCGGCCGTCCGGGTCGATGCGGGCGCGGAGACGCCGGCGCGTCCCGGGAGGCCCCGCCTCCAGCGTCACCTCCTGCGGGCCGGCGCCGTCGTGCTCGTTGCGCAGCTCCCAGTGGATCCCCTGTTCGGCCGCCACTGCGGCGGCGTTGACCAGGTTGACCGGGGAATTGAGGATGGCGCTGAGAAGCCCGGCCAGGACGGCCGCGGCCACCAGCTCGGCGACCCGGCCCTCCAGGGAGAGACCGATGCTCACCCGCTCCAGCCGGGTCGGCAGCGCCTGCACGAAGAAGGGTCCGAGCACGCCGGCCAGCCCCAGGAAGGGCCGGACCGCGGCCCACTCCTCCTCGCTGAGCGGAGGAAGGTTGACGGCGTTGCGCACGGGCCGGCCCGAGAACCAGCGGACCATCTCCTCCGCCACCGTCTCCGCGTTCAGCCGCTGCGCCTCCACCGTGGAGGCGCCCAGGTGCGGGGTGACCACGACGCGGTCGGAGCGGAGGAGCGGGTGGTCGGGGCGCGGCGGCTCCTCCTCCCAGACGTCCAGGGCGGCACCGGCCAGCCTGCCCTCCTCCAGGGCTGCGGCCAGCGCCTCCTCGTCCACGATGCCGCCGCGGGCGCAGTTGACGATGTAGGCGCCCGGCTTCATGCGGGCGATCTCCCGGGCGCCGATCAGGTGGCGGGTCTGGGGGGTGAGCGGGGTGTGGACGGTGAGGATGTCCGCTTCCTGGAGGAGCCGGTCCAGCTCCACCAGCTCCACCTCCCCCGCCGCCTGCTGCGCGCCGAGGAAGGGGTCGTGGGCCAGCACCCGCATGCCGAACGCCCGCGCCCGCAGCGCCACCTGGCGGCCGATCCGCCCCAGACCCACGATGCCCAGCGTCTTCCCGTAGGCCTGCGCGCCCACCAGGTGGCGCTCCCAGCGTCCCGTGCGGAGGGCGGCGTCGGCGACGGGAAGACGCCGGAGCATGGCCAGCATCAGGGCGAAGGTGTGCTCCGCGGCGGAGAGGGTGTTGCCGTCCGGGACGTTGACCACCACCACCCCGCGACGGGTCGCCTCCGCCACGTCCACGTTGTCCACGCCGACGCCGGCCCGGCCGACGATGCTCAGCCGGGGCGCGGCGGCGAAGAGTTCGGCGTCGACGCGGGTGGCGCTGCGGACGACCAGCCCGTCGGCGCCCGCCAGCTCGCGCAGCAGCTGGTCGCGGCCACCCTGGTGGAGGAGCACCTCGAGCCCGGCCTCGCGCAGGCGCGCCACCCCCTCCTCGGCGATCCTCTCGGCCAGCAGCACCCGCTTCGGCTCGCCCATCACGCCTTCGCCTCCCGCGCTCCCAGCCGGGCCAGGGCCTTGCCGAGAAGCTCCAGGGCGCGGTCCACGTCCTCCGGGCCCACCTCGCCCATGTGGGCCACGCGGACGATCCTGCCCTTGAGCGGCCCCTGGCCCCCGGCCGCCTCCACGCCCAGCCCCCGGAGCGCGGCCAGGAGTTCAGGCGCCTCCACGCCTGCCGGCGGGAAGAAGGCGGTGACGGTGGGCGAGGCCACCCGTTCCTCGGCCAGGAGGCTGCACCCCAGACGGCTCAAGCCCCGGCGCCACCGCTCCGCCATCGCCCGGTGCCGTTCATAGACGGACTCCAGTCCTTCGGCCTCGATCCGCTCCAGGGCGGCCTCCAGCGCATACCAGAGGGTGACGGCCGGCGTGTACGGCGTCTCCGCCCGCTCCCCCGCGCGGCGCGCCTCGCGCAGGTCCCAGTAGGCGCGGGGCAGCCCCGCCCGCTCGACCTGCGGCCAGGCGCCGGGAGCCACCCAGAGCAGCGCCAGGCCTGGAGGGCTGATCAGGCACTTCTGCGAGGCGCTCGCCACCAGGCTGACCCCCCAGCGCTCCGCCTCCAGGGGCATCCCCCCCAGGGCGCTGACGGCGTCGATCAGGAGCGGCAGGCTCCGCTCCCGGGCCAGTCGGCCGATGGCCGGCAGGTCGGCGGCGGCGCCGGTGGAGGTCTCGTTGTAGGTGAGCAGGAGACCCGCGAAGGGTCCGTTCCGGTCGAGCCATGCGGCCAGCTGCGGCGCCTCCGGCGCCTTCCCCCACTCCACCTCGTAGCGCCGGACCTCCAGGCCGAAGCTCTCGGCGATGGAAGCCCAGCGCTGGCCGAACTCCCCCATCACCACCGCCGCGACGCGGTCGCCCGGAGAGAAGAAGTTGACCACCGCCGCCTCCAGGGCGCCCGTCCCGCTCCCTGGAAAGAGGAAGGGATCGCCGGAGCCGCCGAAGAGCGGCAGCAGGCGGCTGCGCACCGAGGCGTAGAGCTGGTGAAAAGCGGCGCCCCGATGGTGGATCACCTGGCGCGCCGCCGCCTCCCGTACCTCGGCCGGCACCGGCACCGGCCCCGGCGTGAGAAGGATCTCGTCGTCGTCCATGGTCCTGCTTCCTCGCCCCCATTCGCCCGACCTCGCGAAATTTGCCGCCAATGTATCATCCCCGCCTGCATCCGCCAAGGTGGAGCGCCATAGCCATCGGAGGGGAGGTGGGAGCGTGCGTCGCCACGGAGAGGGGTGGAGTCCGCGGGGCCGGCTTCGCCCGCGGACCGGCGCAGGCGGTCTCTTCTTCGTCTTCGTCGGCCGCCGGGCGCTGGTGGCGGCCCTGGCCCTCCTCCTGGCCGCCGCCTACGGCCTCCGCTGGGCCGGCGGGCTGGCCTCCGGTGCAGGGGCCCGGGCCGAGCGCCCCGTCCCCGAACACGAGGAAGTGATCGCCCCCGCCCCCGGGGCCTCCCCTCCGCAACTCCCCATCTTCTACGCGCGGACCACCCGGCGGGTGGCGGGGCTCACCTTCGACATCAGCTGGGGGTCGAAGGTGGCGCCGCTCGTGTTGGACGTGCTCCAACAGCACCACGTCCACGCCACCTTCTTCCTCTCCGGGTTCTGGGCGCGGCAGCACCCGGACCTGGTCCGGCGCATGGTGGCGGAGGGGCACGAGATCGCCAGCCACGGCGACGAGCACGTCGACCTCGACCGGCTCAGCCGCGAGCAGGTCCGGGAGAACCTGCTCACCGCGCAGCGCGACATCCGGAGCGTCGTCGACGTCCGGCCGCGCTTCCTCCGCCCGCCCAACGGCGCGTACAGCGGCATGGTCGTGGAGACCGCCCACCAGCTGGGGTACGAGACCGTGATCTGGTCGGTGGACAGCCTGGATTGGAAGCGACCGGGGCCGGAGGCCATCGTCCGGCGGGTCACCTCCCTGGTTTTCCCCGGCGCGATCCTCCTCTTCCACGCCAGCGACTCCGCCCCGGACACGCCGGTCGCGCTGCCCGCCGTGCTGGCCACGCTGAAGGCGCGCGGCTACCGCGCCGTCCCGCTGGGCGAGCTCTTCAAGGAGGCGCCTCCGGCGCGGGACGACCCGCGGGGCCGGCCGGACTACCCGCCCAACGACGAGCCCGGGCCGTCCGGCTCAGGCGCCGGTTGAGCCCGGCTCCCCGGCCTCGGCCCCCGCCCCCGCCCTCCAGGCGATCTCCGCCCGTCCCTGGCGGTGGTTGACCGCGCGGGCGGCGACGAACAGGTAGTCGGAGAGACGGTTGAGGTAGCGGCGGATCTCGGGCTCCACCGGCTCTTCCTCGCCCAGCCGGATCACCGCCCGCTCCGCGCGGCGGCAGATGGTCCGCGCCAGATGGAGCCAGGCGCCGGCGGGCCCGCCGCCGGGAAGGATGAAGTGGTCGAGGGGGGGCAGCGTCTCTTCGAGCCGGTCGATCTCCCGCTCCAGCACCTCCACCCACTGCGCGGGGAGGGTGGGCAACCCGGCCACCCGTGCGGCGGAGCCGGCCCTGGCGCCGCCGGCCGGCGCGGCCAGGCGGGCGCCCAGGACAAAGAGCTCGCCCTGGACCCGCCGGAGGGTAGGCGCCAGCTCCTCGCCAGGCTCCAGGCTGAGGACGACGCCCAGCGCCGCGTTCAGCTCGTCGACGGAGCCGTACGCCTCCACCCGGGGCGACGACTTGCGGACCCGGCTGCCGTCCACCAGGCTGGTCTCGCCCGTATCCCCCGTCCGCGTGTAGATCCGTGCCCTGGGCAACGCATCCGCCTCCTCAGCGCAAGCCGCCGGAAGGCCCCACCAGGCTGACCGGCCGGCTGCGGACGTCGACGGGGCTGATCCGCCGCCCCGCCACCGTGACGAAATACAGGATGGAGAAGAGGGAGAGGAAGAGGGCGGCGCCCCGGGCGAAGGGAAGCGCCGCCGGGTCGGGCAGGGTCGGGTGGAGGTCGCCGGCCAGGTAGTCGGTCACGTCGTTGAGCACCGTCCAGCCTGCCCCCAGCGCCCCCGCCGCCGGCCCCGGCCGGTAGACGCGCAGAAAGAGCCAGGACTCCAGCGCCATGCCTGCGTGGGTCAGCCCCAGCAGAAGCCCCTCGGCCGGCAGCCAGCCGTGGACCCAGGCGAACTGGGCGAAGATCAGCACGGTCCAGAGCCCGTACTTCATCAGGTTGATGGCGGCCAAGCCCTCCAGCCAGCGCCACCTCCGGCCCAGCGCCAAGCCCGCCAAGGCCAGCGTGAAGAAGAAGCTGGCGGACGGCGAGTCGGGCACCACCGGCCACTGCCACCAAGGTGTCACCGCCAGCTGCGGCGCGTACCAGTAAAAGCCGTAGATCGAGCCGGCGAAGTTGATGGCGATCAGCGCCAGAACCCAGCCGCGCCGCCGGGGGATCTCCAGCATCCAGCGCACGACCACGCCCTCCCCGCCGTCCTCTTCCCCCGGTCCGCGGGGGGATCCTTCCTCCCCGGGGGTACCGCCCAACGGGCGGACCACCCCCCGCGCAGCGGGGGCGCCGGCCCGCCGGCGCCCCCGCCCTTTCGCCTTCGATTCTCCGGGCCCTGCCCGAGTATGTCTGCGCGCCCGCGCCGTCGCCGGCCTCAGCGCGCCGCGCTCACCGCCAGCGGCTCCTGGGCCTCCACGATCCCGTCCTCCGTGCCGCGGACGAACTCGCGCATGTAGTAGCGGGTCGCAGGCAACGCTTCGATCAGGAAGCGGGCCGCCTCCAGCGGGCGCATGTTCTCCCCGCAGGTGAAAACGTCGAACGAGGCATAGCTGTGCTCGGGCGTGGTGTGAACGGAGATATGGGACTCGGCGAGCACCAGGACCCCGCTCAGTCCCTGCACCGGGAAGCGATGAAAGGTCTCCTCCACCACCGTGGCCCCACTGATCCGGGCCGCTTCGCGCAGGAGCGAACGCATGCCGTCGAGGTCGTTGAGCGTCTCGAACGGCACACCCCACACGTCGAGCAGGACGTGATGCCCGACGGTGTCGTGGAAGACCCCATCCATGAGAAAAGCCCCCCTTTGTGCAGACATTCCAGCCCTCTCAGGCTGGCCGGGACCATCGTTTTCGCCACGGGGGAAGAAGTCGGGCCGCACTGCCCCAACCCTTTGAGCGAAACTAGGTTCCTGATTGGCGGGCCGGCGACGCTCGGCCGCTTGGACCCAACAGCGAAGATTCTAGGGTGGGTACCCCCTGGCGTCAAGAGACGACACCGCTTGCTCGCGGTCGCCCCGGGAGGCGCCAGGGCGGGCGTATATTTCTGCCCTACCAGGAGCATCCAAAGGGAGGGGAACGATCTCCCAATGGAAGGGGGTGTTACGTACGGAGCAACAGGCGACCGGACGGAAGACGGAGGCGATCGACCCGCTCCTCCTCGTCCGCACGCTGCAGGAGACGCCCGCCCTCAGGCGCGTCCTGCTGGCACGCATGGAGGAGGAGTTTCAGAACTACCGCCTCGCTGTCGAACGGACCCTCGACGCCGTCGCCGACCTGCTCCACGCCACCGTCAGCCCCCTGGCCGAGCGGCTGGCGCAGGTGGAGCAGCGCCTGGACGCTCTCGAGCAGGCCGAGACCGCGTCCGGCCAGGGCCTCCGGGTCCAGGGACGCCGGCGCATCCGCTGGGGCAGCACGCCCGAGGAGATCCGCCGGACCGTCTTCGAACAGATCGCCCTGCTCGAGGCGAAGGGGCACGAGCTGACCACGGAGACGATCAAGGCGGAGGTACCCAGCCTCCTGCGCTGGATCTACGGGGAGCGCGCGCTCTTCGACGGCATGGAGGGGCTCCGCCGGGCATACGAATCCGAGCGACGCGGCAATTCGGACGAGGAGGAAGCTCGACCGGAAGGCGCCCAGCTCGGTGCGACCGGTACACGCTGAGCTTCCGCCGAAGGAGGGAAGCCGGTGCGCAGCCGGCTTCTTCGCGGCGCGATGGCCTCGCTCGTCGCGGGGCTCCTCTCGCGCGCGCTGGGTGCCCTCTATCGTCTCCTCCTGGCTCGGATGATCGGCGACACCGGCATCGGCGTGGTCCAGATGGCCATGCCCACCTACTATCTGGTGGTCATCCTGGCCAGCCTGGGCCTGCCGACCGGGGTCGCCAAGCTGGTGGCCGAAGGACGGGCAAGGCGGGACGAGCGGCGCATCGAGGCGACGCTCCGGCAGGCGCTCGGCCTCGCCCTGGCGACCGCCGTCCTGGCGGCCGCCGCCCTCTGGGCGGCCGCACCCTGGCTCTCGCGCGAGCTCTTGAACGAGCCGCGCGTGCTGGGCGCGCTGCGCTGGATGCCGCTGGCCGTGCTGATCGCGGTCCCCAGCAGCCTGCTCCGCGGCTACTTCCAGGGCCTGGACGATCTCGAGACGCCCTCCTGGGCGCAGCTCGCCGAGCAGACCTTTCATGCCCTGGCAGTCCTGGTCCTGGCGCGGCTCCTGCTGCCCTGGGGGCTGGGCGCGGTGGTGGAGGGGTCGATGGTGGGGGTGGCGCTGGGGGAGGCCGCCGGCATGGCCGTCTACGCCCTGGCCTACCGCCGCCGGGCCAACCGGCCGCGCCCCTGGCAGCCCCGCGGACCCCAACCCACCTCCGCCCAGCTCCTCGGCCTCTCTCTGCCGGTCATGGTGGGCGGGCTGACCGGGGCGCTCAGCTCCATGCTGGACGCCGTCCTCAT
This sequence comes from Bacillota bacterium, assembly GCA_029961055.1. NCBI lineage: Bacteria > Bacillati > Bacillota > Bacillota bacterium. The sequence continues at coordinate 28,246 of JASBVM010000005.1, read as the reverse complement.
ACCCCGCAGGCTGGAGAGCGCCGGCTTCGACGCCGCCGGGGCCACCGCCGCCTATGGCCGGGTGGTGGGCATGGCGCTGCCGGTGCTCTACCTGCCCATGGTGGCCGTCTACCCCCTGGCGGTCATGGCGCTCTCCGGGATCGCGGCGGCCAGCGAGCAGGGGAGCCGGACGTCCGTCCGGCGGCAGCTCGCCCTCTACTCGACCCTGGCCGCCTGCGTGGGCATGGGCACGTCGCTGGCGCTGCTGGTGGCGCCCGGCGCCATCGCCCGCCTTCTCTACGGCGACGCGACGCTGGGCGGGCTGATGGTCTGGCTGGCGCCCGCCGCGCCCCTCCTCTACGTGGGCCAGGTCTTCAGCTCGGCCCTCAACGGAATGGGCCGGACGGCCTCCGTCCTGGTCAACGGGAGCGCGGGTCTGGCGGTGCGGCTGGTGCTGCTCTGGTGGCTGACAGGCAATCCCGCGCTGGGCGAGGTGGGTCCGCTGCCGGCCTTCGCGCTGGGGACGGCGGTCACGCTGGCGCTCAACTTCCTGGCCCTGAAGAGGCAGATCCGAACCCCAGCGCATGCGGGTCGCCCACCACTTGGACCCAAATGGCTCCGGGGGCCCAGGGGAAGGGACGCCACCCGTCCCCTGAGCGAATCTCGAAGCTGACGGGCGCCGCCTGCGAGGGCTTCGACCACCGCCCCTGCCAGAGCCGCCCGTCGCGCAGGAACCAGGCCTGGCCGGTGCCGGCCAGGCGGACGTCCAGGTAACCTTCCTTGCCGGGGAGGCGGCGGATGTCGGTGAGGAGGACGACGACGTTCCCGGCGCGGACGGCCGCCCCCTCCCGGAGCCGGAAGGGCTCACCGTTCAACGCCCGCTCGTAGCTCCCGTCCCGGTAGGTCCAGAGGATCAGGTTCCGGTCCGCGCCCGAGGTCAGGTAGTGGAGGCGCAGCTGAGAGGCGGGCTCCCCTCCCGCCGGGGCCGGCCCGCGCGGGAGCGCCAGCCGCTCCGGGCGGAGACCCAGGTCGGCGGTCGCCCGGCGCAGCTCCGTACCCGACGTGTAAAGGTTGTGCGGGGCGCGGCGGGTGGGGTCGCGCCAGAGATAGCGCTGGCCCGGGGGAAAGAGCCCGTCGATCTGGGGGAGGCCGAGCGCCCGGATGGCGGCGAAGCCCGCCTGGCTCCCGCCCGCGTGGACGAGGACCGCGCCGTAACCGGCGGCGATGGCGGCGAGATAGGGCCGCGCGCTGCGGACGGGTCCGATACGGTCGGGCGCCCGGCTCTGGAAGAAGGCCTCGAAGCGGGTGATGTAGCCCTCGGCGGGGACCTCCCAGACCATCTCCGCCTGGTCGAGTCCGCTCTGGGGGCGGGCGCCGGCCTGGTTGTCGATGGTGACGGCGAAGAGCCCGTCCAGGGCGTCGGCCGGCGCAGGGGTGCCGGCCGCGCTCCCGCCCGCGGGTCCGGGCTGGCCGCCGCCGTGGGAGCGGGCCGGGGCGGCGCCCGGGCGGCCGCCCCCCGTGCACCCGGCGGCCGCCAGGAGCACCGCCAGTGCGGCGGCCACCACCAGGCCGAGGGGCGAGCGTCTCATCGGCCCGTGAACCTCGGCGCCCGCTTCTCCAGGAAGGCCTGCATGCCCTCGCGCTGATCCGCGGTGGCGAAGAGCGCCTGAAAGAGATGCTGCTCCAGGCGCAGCCCCTCCTCCAGGGGGAGCTCCTCCGCCGCGCGCAGCGCCTCCTTGGCGGCACGGACGGCCTGGCGGGGTCGCGAGGCGATGGTGCGGGCGAGCTCGCGCGCCGCCTCGAGCAGCTGGTCGTCCGGAACCAGGCGGTTGACCAGCCCGGCCTCCAGCGCCTCCCGGGCGGAGTACCGGGCTCCGGTCAGGATCCACTCGCCGGCCCGGTAGCGACCGATCCTGCGCGGCAGCCGCTGGGTGCCTCCGGCGCCGGGGATGATGCCCAGCTGGATCTCCGGCTGGCCGAGCTGGGCGGATTCGGCGGCCAGGATCAGGTCACAGGCCATCGCCAGCTCCAGGCCGCCGCCCAGCGCGTAACCGTTGACCGCGGCGATGAGCGGCATCCGGATGCGGTCCAGCCGGCGCCAGACGGCGAAAGGCTGGCGCTCCAGCAGGTCGGGGGTGCCGAGCCGGCTCATCTCGCCGATGTCGGCGCCGGCGGCGAAGGCCCGTCCCTTGCCGGTCAGGACGGCCGCGCCGATGGCGGGATCGGCGTCCAGCTCCTCCAGCCGGCCGGCCAGCTCGGCCATCAGATCGAAGCTGAGCGCGTTCAGCACCTCGGGACGGTTGAGCGTGAGGACGGCGATCGGCTCCTCGCGGCTCACCTCGACGAAACGGCTCTCGGGCATGCGTGCACCTTCCTTCCGCTCTCGGGCGTTCGGGGTTCGGGCGCTCAGAGGAGCGCCGCCAGTCTCTCGGGCAGGAGGGCCAGGGTGCGGGTCGCGAAGCCGGTGGCACCCGACTCGGTCAGGGCCGTGGGCTTCTCCACCCAGGCGGTGCCCGCCACGTCGAGGTGGGCCCAGGCCGCCTCGCCCACGAACTCGCCGACGAAGAGGCCGCCGACGATGGTGCCCGCGCCCGCGTCGCGCGGCGCGACGTTGGCCAGGTCGGCCACCTCGCTCCTGTACAGCCGCCGGTACTCCGGCCAGGCAGGCAGCTCCCAGTACCGTTCGCCGGCGCTCTGCCCGGCCTCGATCACGGCCTCGATGAGGCGGCGGTCGTTGCCCAGGACGGCGGCCGCCTCGTGTCCCAGCGCGGTCACCACGGCTCCGGTGAGGGTGGCCACGGTGACGATCCAGCGCGCCCCCTCCCGGGCGGCGTAGGCGACCGCGTCGGCCAGGACGAGGCGCCCCTCGGCGTCGGTGTTGAGCACCTCGATGGTGGTGCCGTTCATGGCCCGGACCACGTCGCCGGGCCGCTGCGCCCCGCCGCCGGGCATGTTCTCGGTCACCGGCGCGACGCCGATCACATCGACGGCGGGCCGGAGGGCGGCGATCGCCTGCATGGCGGCGACCACGTCGGCGGCGCCGGACTTGTCCATCTTCATCTCGTGCATGCCCGCCGCCGGCTTGAGCGAGATGCCGCCGGAGTCGAAGACGATGCCCTTGCCCACCAGCGCCAGGAGCGGGGCGTCCGGGCGGCCGCAGCGGTAGCGGAGGACCAGCAGGCGCGGGGGCTCGTGGCTGCCGCGGTTGACGCCCAGCAGCGCCCCCATGCCCAGCCGCTCCATCTCCCGCTCGTCCAGTGCCAGGAACTCCAGGCCGGCCTCGGCGGCGACCGCCTGGGCCCGCTCCGCCATCCGTCGCGGCGGCAGCTGGTTGGCCGGCTCGTTGGAGAGCTGGCGCGCGAGAAGGGTGGCGCGGGCCAGGACCTCGGCGCGCCGGACCGCCGCCTCGCGCGCGGGCTCGGCCAGCAGCAGGAAGAGCTCCGGATCCGGCCGGCGCGGCTCCCCCTGGTCGCGGCCCTTGTAGGTCAGGAAGCGGTCGAGCCCCAGCAGCGTTCCCTCGACGATGGCGCCGGCCGCCAGGTCGTCGCCCAGGAAGGCACCGTAGAGCGTGCTGGCCAGCCGGAGGGCCCCGGCCTGTCGCGCCGCCCGGGCGGCGCGGGCGGCCGCCCGGCGGAGGGCTTGTCCGTCGACCTCGGCGTGCCCGCCCAGGCCGGTGACGATCAGGAGCGGCGCGCGCAGAGCTCCCGCCGCCGGCAGGAGCGCCGTCTCCTCCAGGCTGCCCCGCATCCGGCCGGACGCCAGCCAGCCGCTGATCAGGCCGCCGGTGGCCTCGTCGACCGCCCGGGCGCTGGCGTCCAGCCGCTCGGCGTCCTGGTAGACCGCCACCACCAGGGCGTCCGCCTCCACCTCCAGGGGGTTGGAGAGGGTGGTTCGGATCTCGGTCATGCTCTCGCTCCTTCCTTGGGCTGCTGAGGATCGGTGTCGCGGCGACCCGGGGGTCAGTCCACCGCCGCCGGCGGGCGGCGCCCCTCCAGCACCGCCAGCAGGTTGTCCACCGCCACGCGGGCCATCGCCTCCCGGGTCTCCCGGGTGGCGCTGCCGATGTGCGGGGTGAGCACGACCTGCGGCAGCCGGAGGAGCCGCGGGTGGACGGCTGGCTCGTGCTCGAAGACGTCGAGCGCGGCCGCCGCCGGCCGCCCCGCCTCCAGCGCCTCCACCAGCGCTTCCTCGTCCACGACGGCTCCCCGCGAGGTGTTGACGAGGACGGCATGGGGACCCATCAGCGCCAGCTCGCGCCGGCCGATGAAGTGGTGGGTCTCGGGCGTGTAGGCCAGGTGCAGGCTGATGAAGTCCGCCTTGGCCAGGAGCTCGTCCAGCTCGACCCGGCTGACGCCCAGCCACTCGTCCTCCATGGGGTTGATCTCGGTCCGGTTCCAGTAGACGACGTTCATGTCGAAGCCCGAGGCGCGCCTGGCCACCGCCTTGCCGATCCGCCCGAGGCCGACGATGCCCAGGGTGCGCCCGTAGACCTCGGTTCCCAGGAGCAGGTCGGGGCGCCAGCCGCGGAAGGCGCCCGCCCGGACCATCCGGTCGCCCTCCGCCACCCGCCGGGCCGCCGCCAGCATGAGCGCCCAGGTCAGGTCGGCCGTCGCCTCGGTCAGCACGTCGGGGGCGTGGGTGACCCGGATGCCCCGCTCCCGGCAGGCGTCGAGGTCGACGTGGTCGACGCCGGTCGAGAAGGTGGAGACGACCCGCAGCCGCGGTGCGGCCTCGAGAAGCTCCCTGTCCACCCGGTCGACGAGGAGGCAGAGGAGGCCGTCCGCCTCGCGCACCGCCTCGAGCAGCCAGGCGCGGCGATCCGCCCCCTCCTCGGGCGGGCCGATCACCTCCGCCGCGCGTTCGAGGCGCTCCATCCCGCCGCCGGGCAAGGCGCCCGTCACCACCACCCGCGCTCTCGCCGTCGCTCCCACCTCCCCGTCATCTGGCGTCCATTATGCCAGGGCTACCAGCGCCAGGTGAGCGCCCAGCGCCGGGTGAAGCGCCAGCGCTCCACGGTCACGCCCTCCCCCCGCGGGACGAGGAGCGTGAGGCTCTCGCCCGAGAGCCAGGCGGGATGGAGGAGGTAGGGCGGTCCCGCCGCCACCCGCGCGCTCCAGAGGAGGTGCCCCCGGGGGTCGCGCAGTTCCACCGCCGCGGGCCGGCCGGGCGCCTGCCGCCAGAGGAGCCAGCCCAGGCCGGGCAGCTCGCCCAGCAGGTCCACCGCCTCCGCCGGCGAGCGGAGATCCAGGGTGAAGAGCCTCTCTCCCCCCTTCCCTCCCAGGAGCAGGAGCTCGCGGCTCAAGGGGGCGCCGCCGCGGAGGACGGCCAAGGCCCTCCCGGCGGGCGCCGCGGAGAGGAGAAGCGCGGAGGCGGCCGCCTCGGGGCCCCGGACGCCGCTCTCGCCCACCTGGCGGAGCGCCCCCTGTTCCAGCACCCAGAGCCGGCGCCGGACGAAGTGGAGGCCGCCCTCGCTGGCCAGCACCGTCACCGCCTGCGGACCGCCGCGCAGGAGGAGGATCCTCCGCCAGCGCAGCTCGCGGCCGCCGGGCGCCGCCAGGAGGGGCAGCGGCGTCCCCGTGTCCGGGCCGGGACGGAGGGCGAGGAGCGCCCCGCTCCGGCCGTCGGCCAGCAGCCAGCCCTCCGGCAGCGGGGCCAGCGCCGTGTACCAGCCGGCGCCGGGCAGGGCGAGTGCCCGCCATTCGCGCAGGAGCCCGCGGTCGCCGCGCCCCCCGCCTTGCCCCTGCCCCCTGTCCCCTCGCCGGCCCAAGAGCAGCCGGTGGTTGGCCGCGTCGAGGATGACGGGCGTCCCGTCGGGCGCCGTGGCCACGGCCGTGGGTCCGCGCCAGAGTCCGTCCAGCGAGCGATACCGGCCCACCTGGCCCGGGCCGGAGCCCCAGGGGAGCCTGGCCAGCTCCCGGCGCTCCACGCCCACGGTGCGGACGGGGCGCACGAGCAGCAGGGCCGCCGCGATCAGGAGCAGCGGGATCAGCCAGGGCCCGGACAGCAGGCGGTTTCCGGCGCAGCCCCGGCCGCGGGAGAGGCGGATCATCGGCCACCCACCCCGGCGCCGACCTGGAGGCGGCGCCGGGGATACGTATGCCCGCCGCGGCGCGTTCAGCCCCTCCCTCAGGCGGAAGCGGGAATCTCCGCTCCGGGCGGGGTCTCCCGCAGCAGGAGCGCCGCCAGACGCTCCAGCTCCGCGGCCGGGGAGCGGTCGCCACGCAGGGGCGGCACCACGGCGCGGATGCGCCGGTAGACCGCCGACGAAGCCGGGGCCAGCTCCTCGGGGCCGCGCAGGTCGGCCGCGGCCGCCGCCGCCATCGCCTCCGCGGCCAGGACCAGGGCGACGTTCCCCACCACCCGGCGGGCCTTCCTGGCCGCCCAGGCGCCCATGCTGACGTGGTCCTCCTGACCTGCCGAGGTGGGGATCGAGTCGACGCTGGCCGGGTGGGCCAGCGTCTTGTTCTCGGAGACCAGCGCCGCCTGGGTGTACTGGATCAGCATCAGCCCCGACTCGACGCCGCCGTTCCGGGCGAGGAAGGGCGGCAGGCCGCTGGACTGCGGGTTGAGGAGCCGCTCGGTCCGGCGCTCGGAGATGTCACCCAGCTCCGCGACCGCGATGGCCAGCAGGTCCAGCGCCAGCGCCAGCGGCTGGCCGTGGAAGTTGCCGCCGGAGATCGCCTCGGGCGGGTCGGCGAACACCAGCGGGTTGTCGGTGACCGCGTTGATCTCGGTTTCCAGGACCCTGCCCACGTACTCCAGGGCGTCCCGGCTGGCGCCGTGGACCTGCGGCATGCAGCGGAGGCTGTACGCGTCCTGGACGCGCAGCTCCCCCGGCGCCGTGGTCAGGCGGCTCCCCTCCAGGTAGGCGCGGAGACGGGCCGCCGAGCGGATCTGGCCGGGATGGGGGCGGAGCGCCTGGAGCTCGGCCCGGAAGGGGTCGGGGATGCCGCGGAGCGCCTGCAGGCTGAGGGCGCCGACGGCGTCCGCCCACTCCATCAGGCGCTCGGCGCCCATCCAGGCAAGGAGGCCCACCGCCTCCATCAGCTGGGTGCCGTTGATCAGCGCCAGCCCTTCCTTCGCCTCCAGGGCGATGGGTTCGAGGCCGGCCCGGCGGAGCGCCTCGCCCCCAGGAAGGAGCTGACCGTCCACCTCCGCCTCCCCCTCCCCCACCAGGACCAGGGCGGCATGGGCCAGCGGCGCCAGATCGCCGCTGGCGCCGACGGAGCCCTGCTCGGGGACGCGGGGGTGGACGCCGGCGTTAAGCATACCCAGGAGCAGCTCGACCACCTCGGGCCGGACGCCCGAGTGACCGCGGGCCAGGGCGTTCGCCCGGAGGAGAAGGAGGGCGCGGACCTCCTCCCGGCCCAGGGCCGGCCCCACGCCGGCGGCATGGCTGCGCAGGAGGTTCTGCTGGAGCTGGCGGAGTTCCTCGGGCGGGATGGCCACCTCGGCCAGGCGGCCGAAGCCGGTGTTGACGCCGTAGACCGCCGTGCCGCGGTGGAGCATCTCCTCGATCGCCCGGCGCGAGCGGAGCATCCGCTGCCGGGCAGCCTCCGCCAGGCGGACGGGGCGCCCCTCCCGGACCACCTCCTCGAGGCCGGCCGCCGTCAGGTGCTCGCCGTCCACCTCCAGGACGTTCACGCTCTCCCCTCCGGCAGGACCAGCGAGACGGCGTGGAAGTCGGGATCGAGGTGGCCCCGGAGCCGCTCCTCCACCTCCTCCAGCCTCAGCTCCCGCGCCACCGCGAAGGAGTCGAACAGCGTGTGGCCGTGGAAGTAGGCCTCGTTGGCCATGTAGGCCAGGCTCTCCGGGGAGTCCAGCTCCTGCACGAGGCCGCCCAGTACCTTCTTGCGCAGCGCCTCGAAGCGATCCGGGTCGACGCCCCGCCGGCGCGTCTCCTCCACCGCCTCGAGCACCCGCTCCACCAGCCGCTCGGGCTCGTCCGTCTCGCCTTCCACGACGCTCATCCCGAAGTCCTCGTCGCCGTTGTATCCGGAGCCGAACGAGCCGTCGATCAGACCTTCCTCGTAGGCGCTGGCGTAGAAGTCGGAGCCGCGGCCGAAGAGGAGCTCCAGGAGGAGGCTGGTGGCCAGCTCCCGGCGGAAGGCGGCGAGCCCCTCCGCCGCGCCGCCGCGCTCCTTGAAACCGACGGCCACCCAGGGGCGCGCCACGGGCATCCGCTTCTCCACCCGCTTCCGGCCGATCCGGTCCGGCTCCTCGGGCCGGAAGCGCCGGATCGGGACCTGCGCCCGCAGGCCGCGCCGCGCCTGGTCTTCCGCCACCTGATCCACCACCCGCCGGGGATCGACGTCGCCCACCACCGTCAGCACCATGTTGGAGGGGTGGTAGAAGGTGCGGTAACAGCGCTCCAGGAGATCGCGGGTGATCTGCCGGATGGAGTCGGGCGTCCCCGCCACGTCCAGCCGGAAGGGATGCCGGACGTAGAGCGCCTGGCGCAGCTGGAAGTCGATCTGCCAGCGCGGGTCGTCCTGGTACATCCGGATCTCCTGGAGGATGATGCCCCGCTCCTTCTGCACCCCCGCCTCGGTGAAGTAGGGGTGCTGGACGAAGTCCAGGAGGATGCCCAGCGCCTCCTCGAAGTGCTCGCTGGTGGAGAAGAGGTAGGTGGTGGAGGTGTGCGTGGTGAAGGCGTTGGAGCCGGCGCCGAGGCGGGAGAAGCGGTCCATGGCGTCGCCGTCTTCCTCGGCGAAGAGCTGGTGCTCCAGGAAATGGGCGATCCCGTCGGGCACGTCCGTCCGCCCGCTCTCGCCCGGTACCTGGAAGCTGGAGTCGAGACCGCCGTAATGGGTGGCGAAGGTCGCATATTTCTTCGCGAAGCCCGGCTTGGGCAGGACCTGGACCATCAGTCCGGAGGGGAGCAGGGCCCGCTCCATCCGCTCCCCGATCTCCGGCGCCTCCACGCGCTCGATCGCCTGTTCAGGCAAGGCCCAGAGCCTCCTTCTGACCGGTGGCCGTCAGGTAGTAGATGGTATCCAGCTCCACCCGCTGGAAGGCGCGGACCAGATCCTCCCGCCCCACGCGGGCGATCGCCTCCAGCCGTTCGGGCAGGCTCCGCCGGATGCCCCAGAGCGTCTCCTCCAGCGCCTGGTGGATGAGCGCGTCCGGGCTGTCGGTGCTCTCCCGCAGCTGGTTGAAGAGGCGGAGCTTGGTCGTCTCCAGCTCTTCGTCGCTCACCTCGCCCCGCTTGACCGCCTCCACCTGCTCCAGGACGATCTGGAGCGCCCGGTGGTAGTCCGGCGGCTCGATGCCGGCCTGGATGAAGGCGACGCCCTTGCTCGCATCGAGGAAGGAGTAGGCGTAGTAGGCGAGGCTCGCCTTCTCGCGCACGTTCCGGAAGAGCTTGGAGTGGCTGAAGCCGCCCAGGACGCCGTTGGCCACCACCAGAGGATCATAGTCCGGGTCGCCGATCTGGACGCCGGTGCGGAAGCCCAGCACCAGCTTCCCCTGCGCCACCGGCTGCTCCTCCGTCACCACCCGCGGCTGGCCGCCGCGCGGCTCCGCCGCCCGGGTCCCCTCCAGGGGCTTCAGCGCCTCCGGGCGAAGCCGCTCCAGGCGGCGCTCCAGCTCCGCCTCGATCCGGTCCACGGGCCCCTGGCCGACACCGATCAAGACCCGCGGCGCGGAGGCGAGGAGCTCCCGGAAGCTCGCGCTCAGGCGCTCCGCGTCGATGCCGGGGAGATCCTCCGGCCGCCCCCATTTGGAGAGCGCGTAGGGCTCCCCCGCGAACATCGCCTCGATGCAGCGCAGGAGGCTGTACCGCCCCTTCTCGTTGATCAGCGCCTGCTGGCGCCGCGCCAGGTTGACCTTCTCCTGGTCGACGTAGCGCGCCGAGAGCCTGCCTTCTTCCATGTAGGGCTCCAGCACCATCTCGGCCAGAAAGTCCAGCGCCTGCCCGGTCAGCCCCTCGCCCCCCTGCAGGTACCGCTCCTCCGGCAGGTCGAGGTGCCAGCCGACGCTCTCCGCCTCGCCGTGCTTCTGCACGTTGACCGCCAGGTCGGCTCCGTACAGCTCGTCCAGCCGCCGGTGGACGGCCCGCAGGTCGGGGTGCCGCCGCGACCCCCGGATCAGCACCTCCGGCAGGAGCGCCGTCTCCGTCACGCTCTCCGGCCGCAGGTCGCGAAGGAAAAAGAGGCTGAGCCGCAGGCTCCGGAACTTCCCCGTCGGGAGGAAGTAGAACGGGATCCCGCTGCTCAGCCGCCGCGCGACGAACTCGCCCGCCTCACCCGTCAAGCTCTCCCCTCCTCGCTCCGCCTCTCCAGGAGGTGCCGGCGCAGGCGCTCCGGGCGGTTGCGGGCCGGATCCTCCCGCACCCAGGCGGCCAGCCGCTCCAGCTCCCGCCCGATGGCCGCCCCCCCCTGGCCCAGCCAGCGCGCCACCTGGTCGCCCCGCACCGCCAGCTGGCCGACCCGGCAGGGGTCGCCCCGCTCCACCACCTCGCGCAACGCGCGGGACCAGGCTCGGCCTGCGGCCGGCGACAGCACCGCCCGCGGGCAGCTCTCCCACGGGTGGGCGGCCAGCCAGCCGGCGAGGAGCCTCGCCTCCTCGGGCGCCAGCCGTGAGGCCCACTCCCGCGCCTCCACCCCCAGGGAGGGAATGGGCTGGCCATTCGCCGTCGCACCGCCGCCTCCCTCCCGCGCCGCCACCCCCGAAAGCCGGCGCAGTACGCGCAGCAGCTCCTCCACCCGGCGGCGCAGGCGGCCGACCAGAATCCGCTGCGCCGCCACCTCCTCGGCGCGCGAGAAGAGGTGGAGGAAGGCGGTCCAGCGGCTCGCCTCCTCGCGCGGCGCCCGCTCCACCGCCTCACCCAGGTGGCCGACCTCTTCCTCGCCCAGCTCGCCGGCGGCGCCGCCGACCACGGCCCAGACGGCCCCCGTCCGCCAGAGCAGCGCCACCCCTTGCGCGGCCCTGTCGCCCATGAGGAGGCGCTGCATCTCGGCGAAGAGACGCTCGCGCGAGACGCCCGCCAGGTCGGCCGCCCCCCGGAGCGCCGCCTGGGCGGTGGCCTCCTCCATGCTCCAGCCGGTCTCCGCGCAGAGCCGCGCGCCGCGCACCACACGGAGCGGGTCTTCCCGGAAGCGCTCCAGCGGGTCGCCCACGGCGCGGACCCGGCCGGCGCGCAGATCCTCGAGCCCGCCCCAGGGGTCGATCAGCCGGCCGTCCAGCCCGAGGGCCATGGCGTTGACCGTGTAGTCCCGGCGGGCCAGGTCGCCCTCCACCCGGTCGAGCCAGCGGACCTCGGACGGGTGGCGGCGGTCGCCGTACGCGCCCTCGCTCCGGAAGGTGGTCACCTGGACCCAGCGGAGGCCGGTCCAGACGCTGACCGTGCCATACTCCAGCCCGGTGGGCAGCGTCCGCGGGAAGAGCGCCCCCACCCGCTCCGGCGGCGCCGAGGTGGCCACGTCCCAGTCGTGCGGCACCCGCCCGCGCAGCAGGTCGCGCAGGCAGCCACCCACCAGGTAGGCCCGCTCACCCCGGTTCTCCAGCCGCGCCAGAACCGCCACCACGTCGGGCGGGACCGCTGCCAGGAGCTCCGTCCTTCCTCCCCCCTGCGGGTCCCAGTCTACCGTGCTCGGCTGCCGGCGCGCCTATGCGATCCCCGGGCGCCGCCTCAGGCGGGCGCCGCCTGCCGCGGGGCGGGCTCCGCGCGCTCCAGTGGCTGCGTCGCGGGCCGGGGCCCGCTCATGAGGAGCGCGTAGCTGATCGCCGAGAAGAGGAGCGTGACCAGCGTAATGTGCAGGAGCTTGACGCTCAGGACGAGCCCGCTCAGGACGACCAGGCCTCCGCTCAGCACCTGGAGCACCATGAGCAGGAAGGCCGCTTCCGAAGCATGGGCGAGCTCCGGACGCGAGGGGCGGAGTCTCCTCCCTTCCAGCAGGAAGGCGAGGAGCAGGAGCGTGGTCACGAGCGCCGCCAGGCGATGGGCGAACTCGACGGCCGGATGGCCCACCAGCGGGGGCACGAGGGCCCCCTGGCAGAGGGGCCATCCGCCGCAGGCGCCGCCGGAGCCGGTGTGCTGGACGTAGGCGCCCAGGTAGATGGTGCCGTAGACCGCCGCCGCGGAGGCCCAGCCGAGGCGGCGGAAGCGGGCGGGCACCGGCCGGCTGCGCCGCCGCCGCGCCTCCTCTCCCTGGAGGAGCGAGGCCGTCAGCAGCCAGATTCCCGTGAAGGCCAGGAGAGAGATGCCGAAGTGGAGGGCGAGCATGGCCGTCGGCTCGCCCCAGAGCACCGCCGCGGCGCCCAGAAAGGATTCCACCACCACGAAAGCCAGGCCGAAGAGAAGCAGACGCCGCGCCTCGGCGTCACCCCGGCGCCAGCTCCAGACGGCCAGCGGCACCAGCAGCAGGCCGGCCAGTCCCGTCACCACGCGGTGGCCGAACTCGATCATCGCCGGCAGCGTCCACTGCGGGAAGAGCGTGCCGTGGCAGAGCGGCCAGCTGTTCCCGCAACCGTGGCCGGACCCGGTGTTGGTCACCACGGCGCCGGCGATGACCACCACCAGCATGGCCAGGGTGCTGGCCACCGCCAGCGCCCGGAGCCCGGAGGGGATCCGGTCCGCCCGCCCGCCCCCGGTTCGGTCCCCGGTGCCGCGGGTGCGCATCGTCGCTTGCTTGGTCATGGTCGCAGAGCACCTCCATACCCGGCCGGCATACGCGGATGGGGACCTGTCCGTCAGCGCCCGGCCGCCACCCCCGCCGTCCCGGCCGCCCCGCCGCGGACCAGGCCGAAGAGGACGACGCCGGCAAGGGAGGCCAGGGCCACGCCGGCAAACATGCCCGTGAAGTTCCCCGCAGAAGCGGCCAGCCCCAGGAGGACCGGACCGGCCGCCATCCCCACCGAGCGGAAGACCGCCACCAGCGAGAGCGCCTCGCCCGCCTGTCCCTCGCCATAGAGGGCGAGCGCCAGACGGTTGATGGAGGCCCCCATGGTGAAGGCGGTGGCGGCGCCCAGCAGCGCCATGGCGGCCACGAAGCGGGGCAGGTCGAGGTGCGGCCAGGCCATGAGGATCGAGCCGACCACCGCCAGGCCGAGGCCTCCCTGGAGGACCGGTCGCGGCCCCGCGCGGTCGACCAGCACCCCTGCCAGGCCGGCCAGGAGGGCGCCGGTCACCGCGGCAGGCATCATGGCCACGCCCGAGGCGAGGACCGAGAAGTCGAACTCCTTCTGGACCATGGTGGGCACGAGGGCGGAGGCGGAGAGATCGAAGCCGATCACCGCCGACCCCGCCACCAGGGCGACGCCCGACGCCTGGAGGAGCGGCGCCATATCCAGGAAGGGCACCGGCGTCCGCCGCTGCCGGAGGAGGAAGAGGGCGAGCACCACGACCGAGCCCGCGCCCAGCACCCGGCCCGGCGTCCCCTGCACCGTCAGCGCCAGGAGGAAGAGCGCGAGTCCGCCGCTGAAGGCGGCCGCCGCGGGAACATCCGGCAGCGGCCGATCGGAGCGGCCTCCCGGGCGGAGGCCGTGTGCCCGCCAGAGAACGATCAGGACCAGCGGGAGATTCAGCAGGAAGACGCTGGGCCAGCGGAAGTACTGGCCGAGGACGCCGCCCAGGTTGGGGGCGATGACACTCGCCAGGCCGAAGACGGCCCCGAAGATGCCCAGGGCCGTGCCGCGCCGCTCCGGCGGGAAGAGGGCGATCCCCTCCGCCTGCGCGTTGGGGTAGACGGCCCCCGCGCCCGCCCCCTGGATCACCCGCGCGAGCAGGAAGACCGCCAGGTTGGGCGAGAGCACCGCCAGCACGGAGGCGAGGCCGAAGGCGGCGACCCCGGCGCGGAAGACGCGGACGTGACCGATCCGGTCGCCCAGCGCCCCCATCACCGGGGTGGAGGCGGCGTAGGCCACCGTGTAGGCGGTGAGGGTCCAGGCGGCCCACGCCAGCGAGACGTGGAAGTCGCGGGCGATCTGGCCCAACACCGGCGGCAGGATGCTGGTGTCCAGCGCTCCGACGCCCACGCCCAGCAGGTAGATCGCCAGCTCGCCCCACGGCAGTCTCGGGCGCTCCCGCGACCTCCTGGCCTCCTTCCGCCTCTTCTCCGGAGAACGCAGAGCCTGCAAGCCGCTTCCTCCCTCCCGCGCCCGCGCCCCGCAGGGCATCCCTGCGGGGCGCCCGGCCCGGTCAGTGGCCAAGAATCGCCTTCAGAATATGGGTCGTCGGGCCCGGCGGGTAGACGACGTAGAGCATCAGGTAGACCACCAGCCCGGTGGCCGCCGCGACCAGCCACATGCCGGCGGTCCAGGGGGCGATCCGCCGGTGGCGGTCGAACTCCGCCCTGAGCGCGCGCCGCAGGGTGACGATGCCCAGGATCCCCGCCAGGGTGGCCAGCACCGTGTGCGCCTGGAGGAAGGCGAGGTAGGGCAGCCGGAGGCTCTCGGGTCCTCCGAAGGTGGTGTCGCCCACGAGCAGCGTACGCAGGACGTAACTGACGAAGAAGGCGGCTCCCAGCGTCGCGGCGGTCAGCATCAGCCCCCGGTGCTGCTCCACCCGCCCCTGGCGGATCCGCCGCCAGCCCAGGGCCAGCGAGACCGCACTGCCGATCATCAGCAGCTCGCTGAGAAGCGGCGCCCCCCACGCGCCGAAGCCGTTCATACGCGCATCACGTGGCTGACGACCAGCGCCGTGAAGAGAAGGGTCAGGTAGAGGAGCGAGTAGCGGAACGTGCGCCTGGCCCAGGGCGCCGCCGGGTCGCGCTCGCGCCAGAGCAGTCCCTGGAGCACCAGGAACCCCGCGCCCAGGGCGGCCGCCACCACCATGTAGAGCGGGCCTGCGACCCCGGTCCAGCCCATGGCCAGGGAGGCCACCAGGAGTGCCAGCGTGTAGAGGAAGCTCTCCAGCTTCGTCCGCCGCTCCCCCCTGGCCACCGGCATCATGGGGATCCGGGCGCGGCGGTAGTCCTCCTGCCTGTAGAGCGAGAGCGACCAGAAGTGCGGCGGCGTCCACAGGAAGATGATCAGGAACATGAGCACGGCGGCCGGGCTGATCGATCCGGTGACCGCCGCCCAGCCCACCAGCGGCGGGAAGGCGCCCGCGCCCCCGCCGATGACGATGTTCTCGGGCGTCCGCCGCTTCAGCCACATGGTGTAGATGAGGACGTAGTACAGGTAGCCGGCCAGTGTCAGCCCCGCCGCCAGCCATCCCACCTGCCAGGCCATGAGGGTGAAGGCCAGCGCCCCCAGCGCCAGGCCGAAGCCCAGCGCCTGCTCGCGACGCATCCGCCCGGCCGGGATCGGCCGCTGGCGCGTGCGGCTCATCACCCTGTCGATGTCGGCGTCGTACCACATGTTGACCGCGTTGGCGCCGCCGGCAGACAGCGCCAGCCCCAGCAGCGTCCAGAGCACCCTCCAGGGCGAAGGCAGACCTCTCGTCGCCACCAGCATGGCCGCGTAGGCCGTCAGGACCAGCAGCAGGACGATACCCGGCTTGGTCAGCGCCACGTAGTCCGACGCCCTCGCCAGGAAGCCCTCCCGCGGACGGGCCTTGCCCCGCTCCAGCGAGGTCGCCCCCGCCCCGGCGAGGTAGGTCTCTGCCGCCACCGAACCCGGCTCGTGCTTCATCGTTGCCGCCTCCCGTCCCCACCTGTCACGGGACCGGCTCTCCCCGGCCCGGGGACGGGGCCCGGGTGGTCGCCCCGGGCCCCTCCACGCGCCCCGGACCCGTTCCGACACCCTTGGCCGCGCCGGTCAGGGGATCCGGTCGAGGACGCCCAGGGCTACGCCGATCAGAACGGCCAGCGCCACGCCGATGCCGAAGATGACCTGATAGGCGCGCGGTGACCGGTTCAAGTGCATCAGGTAGTAGATCTGCAGGAAGATCTGGACCAGCGCCATCGCCAGCAGGAGCGGAGCCAGCAGCCCGATGGCGACGTGCGCGTAGGCCAGGACCACCGCCGCCACGGTGAGGAGTGCGGCCACCACCGTGCTGATCACATAGGCGCCGATGGGATGCTCGTTCTCGGCCCGCCGTCCGGTTGCCTCGGACCTTGCACTCATGCCGCCTCGCCTCCTAGGCTGCGGTGCCCAGCACGTAGACCACGGTGAAGATGACGATCCAGACCACGTCGACGAAGTGCCAGTAGAGACCGGCCACCTCGAGCTTGTGCGCCTCCTCCGGGCGGAGGTGGCCCCGGAAGGCGCTGATCAGGAGCCCGACGATCCAGGCGACGCCGAAGGCCACGTGCGCCCCGTGGAAGCCGGTCAGGGTGTAGAAGCTGGCCGAGAAGACGTTGGTGTTGAAGAGGAGCCCGTCGCGCATGAAGCTGGAGTACTCGCTGGCCTGGAACCCGAGGAAGACCAGGCCCAGCACTGCCGTCACCGCCAGCCAGAGCTTGACCGCACGCAGGTCCTTCCTCCACATGGAGACGACGCCGAGCACCATGGTCAGGCTGGAGACCAGCAGGTCGAGCGTGGCCAGGGTGGTCATGGGCAGGTCGAAGACGTCCGCGGGAGTCGGCCCCGAGATGCTCCTCCCCTCCAGCGCCACGTAGACGCCGATCAGCGAGGCGAAGAAGACCGCCTCCGAGGAGAGCCAGACCCAGAAGCCCAGGCGGACGTTCTCCGCGTGAAGGGCCGCCTCGCGCTCCTCTTCCTCCTGCAGCGCCTCCAGCGGGCGGCTGCTCATTCGCTGTCACCCCTCGGTTCGAGGAGGTAGCCCCTGTCCGCCTCGAACATCTGCCGGAAGATCGAGTAGAAGCCGACCAGCGCGCCCAGCGCGGCCAGCCAGGCGAGTTTGAAGTAGATGCCATAGGCGGCCACCATCAGGCCCAGCGCCAGGAGCGCCGGCAGGTAAGTCAGCCCGGGCATGTGGATCGCCGCCGCCGCCTCGTCGCCCGCACGCATCCGGCCGTCGCCGTCGGCCGCGTGCTTCTCGTACCAGAGCGGGTCGCGGCTGCGCACCAGCGGGATGACGCGGAAGTTGTAGGCGGGAACCGGGGAGGGCGTCGCCCACTCCAGGGTGCGCGCGTCCCAGGGATCCGCCCCGGCCAGTCTCCCTGAGCGCAGGCTCCAGACGACGTTGGCGACGGTGACCAGCAGGCCGACGGCGAGGACGTAGGCGCCGATGCTGGACAGCAGGTTGTAGAGGTCGACCCCGAGCAGGGGCGAGTAGGTGTAGATCCGGCGCGGCATGCCGAAGAGCCCGCTCAGGTGCATGGGGAAGAAGGTCAGGTTGAACCCGACGAAGGTCAGCCAGAAGCCCCACTTCCCCAGCCGCTCGTCCAGCAGCCTCCCGGTCATCTTGGGCAGCCAGTAGTAGACCGCCGCCAGCATGCTGAAGAGGACGCCGCCGATGGCGATGTAGTGGAAGTGGCCGATCACGAAATAGGTGTCGGTCAGCTGCAGGTCCGCCGGGGCCGTCGCCAGCATCAGGCCGGTCAGACCGCCGAAGATGAAGAGCGGGAGGAAGCCGACGGCATACAGCATGGCCGTCGTGTACCGGATCCGCCCTCCCCACAGCGTCATCAGCCAGACGAAGACGAGGGCGCCCGTCGGCAGGGAGATCAGCTTGGTCGTCACCATGAAGGCGTCGTTGACGACCGGGCCCATGCCGGTCGCGAACATGTGGTGCGACCAGACCGTGAAGGAGAGCGCCGAGATCGCGATCAGCGCCACCACGGCGCCCCGGTAGCCGAAGAGCGGCTTCCGCGCGAACGTCGGCAGGATCTCCGAGATGATGGCCCAGGCCGGCACCGCCAGGATGTAGACCTCCGGGTGGCCCATGATCCAGAAGAGGTGCTGCCACATGAGGGCGTTGCCGCCCAGGGCCGGGACGAAGAAGGCGGTTCCGGCGATGCGGTCGAGCAGGAGCAGGATCAGCGCGACGCTGAAGGGAGGCGCCGAGAAGAGGAGGAGCGCCGACCAGAGGAAGGCGCCCCAGGCGAAGATGGGCATGCGCAGCAGCGACATGCCCGGCGCGCGCATATTGAGGATCGTCGTGATGAAATTGACCGCCGAGACGATGGAGGAGAAGCCGGTCAGGAGCAGCCCCAGGATGTAGAAGTTCTCGCCGGGACCGGAGAAGGCGTCCGAGAGCGGCACGTAGTTGAACCAGCCCGCGTCGGGAGCCCCGCCCAGGAACCAGCTGGAATAGAGGACGATGGCGCCCGCCAGGTAGAGCCAGTAGCTGAGCGCGTTCAAGCGGGGGAAGGCGACGTCGCGAGCGCCGATCAGGATCGGCATGAAGTAGTTGAAGAACGCCGCCGCCATCGGGATGACCGCCAGGAAGATCATGGTCGTCCCGTGCATGGTCAGGATCTGATCGAAGGCCTTCGGGCCCAGGACCGTGTTGTCGGGCCGGATCAGCTGGGTGCGCATCAGGAGCGCCTCGACGCCCCCGGCCCCGAACATGACGGCCGAGGTGACCAGGTAGAGAATCCCGATCCGCTTGTGATCGACCGTCATCAGCCAGCTCAGAAAACCGCGCTCCTCCGCCCTCCGCACCTCGGGCAGGCGAAGCGCCCGTTCCGCCGTGGCCATCTCTCTCCTCACTCCCCTCGAGGTGATGGTCTGGCCTCCCTCAACGCCGGAGACAGACCGCGCTGCCCCTCGCCTGCTCCGCGATCACGGGGCCAGCGGGTTCTCCAGCGCAGCCTTCACCTGGGGGCTCTCATACGTCTTCTGCGACTGCAGGAAGGCGACGAGCTCCCGGATCTGCTGGTCGCTCAACTTCGGGATGATCATGTCGTTGCCCGGCTTCACCGACTGGGGGTCGTGCAGCCACCGGACCAGGTTGGCCGTATCGTTGGGGACCAGGGTCATCGCTCCGATACCGACGCGGCTGCCGATGCCGGTCAGGTTCGGCCCGATCACCCCTTTGGCGTCGGTGCCGTCGATGGTGTGGCAGTTCTTGCAGGTGCCGGGACCGTCGAAAACCTGCCAGCCTGCCAGCGCCTCTCCCGTCAGCTGCGAGACGCCGACCGGATGCTGATGCGACTCCACCCACTTCTGAAAGTCCTCCGGTGACTCCGCCACCACCCGGAGTCGCATGTTGGCGTGGTTCAGCCCGCAGAACTCCTTGCACTGGCCCCAGTAGACGCCGGGCTTGTCGGCCTGGATCCACTCGCTGTTGATGCGGCCTGGGATGGCGTCCAGCGTTCCGGCGATGTTGGGTGCCCAGAAGCTGTGGATGACGTCGACCGAGGTGACCTCGAGGTCCACCTTCGCGCCCACGGGGATGTGCATCTCGTTCGCGGTCACGAACTTGTAGTCGGGGTACTGGAACTCCCACCACCACTGGTGGCCGATCACCTTGACGTGGACGACGCCAGGGCCTTTCGGCGCGCCGGCCAGGACGAACTCGTCCCGGAGCGGCGGCACCACCAGGAAGACGAGACCCAGGGCGATCACCACCCACCAGGCGATCTCCAGCCTGGGGTTGCCCTCGATCTGCGCCGGGGTCTCCTCCTGGCCGGGGCGGTGACGGAACCGGAGCGCTGCGTAGACCACCAAGCCGATCACGATGATGCCGATGACGCCCAGGAAGCGCATGTCCTCCACCAGCGCCGACCGCTGCAGCTGGGAGACCGGGCCGACCGCGTTGAAGTCCGACTGCGGATAGGTCCCACATCCACCCAGCAGCGCCGCCGCCGCCAGAGCGAGTGGCACCAGCGCCACCTTCCTGTGACGCCCACCTCCACCCAAGCATCGTCACCTCCCGTCGATCTCGAGCGCCCAGGCGGGGTACTATTCAGACATTAGGCGCTTTTGCCTTGATTATCTATCGCGCGCAGGTCGATGCCAAGTCAAAAAGAACGGCCGGGTCACTCTCCCGGCCGTTCTCAGGGCTCATCACCCTCTTCGCACCCGCTGGCTCGATCTGGCACCTCAGATCGCGCCCGATGGCGCCTCCGGGTTGGGCCGCGGCGGCAGTGGCAGCCCGGGGTTGATCAGGCCGTGCCGGCCCTCCTCCCGGCCGCCGGCCTGCTCGTTGGAGCGGGAGACGTCGGAGGCGGCGGCGCGGCGCGCGGGCACGGGCGCTTCCTCCGGCGCGTCCAGGATGCGGCCCTCCAGGATGGCCTGGAGCTCGTCGCCCTCCAGCGTCTCCCTCTCGAGAAGGCGGTGGGCCAGCGTGTCCAGGCGGTCGCGGTGCTGCCGGATCAGCTCCTTGGCCGTCTCGTAGCGGGTGGTGACGATCCGGTTGACCTCGCTGTCGATGGCCGCCGCCACCTGCTCGGAGTAGTCCCGCTCCCGGGTCAGCTCGCGACCCAGGAAGGGGCTCGAGGCCTTGTTCCCGAAGGTGAGCGGCCCCAGCTCCTCGCTCATGCCGAACTCGGTGATCATCTGGCGCGCCATCTTCGTCGCCTTCTCCAGGTCGTCGGCGGCGCCGGTGGTGACGTCGCCGAAGACCACCTCCTCCGCGGCCCGCCCGCCCAGGAGCGCCGTGATCCGGTCGAGGATCTCCTCCCGCGAGGTGAGGTAGCGGTCCTGTTCCGGCAGCGAGAGCGTGTAGCCCAGCGCGGCGCCGCGCGAGATGATGGAGACCTTGTAGACCGGGTCGGTGTGAAGGAGGAGCTTGCCCACCAGCGCGTGCCCGCCCTCGTGGTAGGCCACCCGGGTCTTCTCCTCCTCGCTCATGATCCGGCCCTTCCGCTCCGGCCCGCCGGCCATCACCTTGTCGATGGCGGCCTCGACGTCGGCCATCTCGATCCTCTTCTTCTGCTGGCGCGCGGCCAGGAGCGCCGCCTCGTTGAGGACGTTCTCCAGGTCGGCGCCGGTGAAGCCCGGCGTCCGGCGCGCCAGCACCTTCAGGTCCACGTCCTGGCTCAGCGGCTTGTTCCGGGCGTGCACCTGCAGGATGGCGTGACGGCCGTTCAGGTCCGGCCGCTCCAGCACCACCTGGCGGTCGAAGCGGCCCGGGCGCAGCAGCGCGGGGTCGAGCACGTCCGGCCGGTTGGTGGCCGCCATGACGATGATCCCCTCGTGGGGACCGAAGCCGTCCATCTCGACCAGCAGCTGGTTGAGCGTCTGCTCCCGCTCGTCGTGCCCGCCGCCCAGGCCGGCCCCGCGCTGGCGGCCGACGGCGTCGATCTCGTCGATGAAGACGATGCAGGGAGCGTTCTTCTTGGCCTGTTCGAAGAGGTCGCGGACGCGGGCCGCGCCGACGCCGACGAACATCTCGACGAAATCGGAGCCGCTGATGCTGAAGAAGGGCACTCCGGCCTCGCCGGCCACCGCGCGGGCCAGGAGCGTCTTGCCGGTGCCCGGCGCGCCCACCAGCAGCACGCCCTTGGGGATGCGCGCGCCCAGCGCCGCATACCGCTTGGGGTGCTTGAGGAAGTCGACGATCTCCGCCAGCTCCTCCTTGGCCTCTTCGACCCCCGCCACGTCCGCGAAGGTGACCCGGTGCTTGGGGTCGTCCACGTTCATCCTCGCGCGGCTGCGGCCGAACTGCATCACCCGGTTCCCGCCGCCCTGCGAGGACTGCATCATGTACATGAAGAAGCCGACGATGATCACGATGGGCAGCAGCGTGGTGAGCAGGCCGGTCCACCAAGGCGGCTGGGTCGGCGGCTGGATGTCCACGTTGGCTCCCTTGGAGGCCAGCTGGCGGCTGATGTCGTTGATGGAGTCCGGCGGCACCGTGGTGGTGAACTCGGTCTTGTCCTTCAGTTTGCCCAGCAGCCTGCCGTCGGTCTGGATCTGGGCGCTGCTCACCTGACCCTGCTCGACCCAGGTGAGGAACCGGTTATAGCTCACCGCCTCCGGCTGCTTGGTCTCCGTGTGGGAAAAGAGCTGGAACATGGTGACCACCAGGAGCACCAGCAGCACGTAGAAGGCCAGGCTGCGGATCGCCCGATTCGAATTCATCCTCGCCCTCCTAGCAGAAACGGGGAGCCGGTGCCGGTCACGACCCGGCTGCTCCCCCACGGCTCCCCGCTCGGCCCGCTACCGCGGGTCGCGGCCAGATGCGAGTTGATTCTATCATAGGCATCTGCTCGATCCGTGCCCTAGAGCTGCGCAACCGGGCCTTCGATCCGGAGCGCCCAGCCCATGGCGCCAGACGGGGCCAGGATGCGGGCGTCGGGCAGCAGCCCGGGGCTCCAGACCGGCCGGCCCCGGTAGAGTAGCACGGGCCAGCGTGCGCGCGAAGCGGGCGCCAGCCGCCGCCGGAGCGCCCGGTCGAGCCGGACCGGCAGCCCGAGGCCGGAGGGCTGCCAGCGATCGCCCGGCCGGGCGGGGCGCACGGCCAGGCCACCTTCGGTCAGCCGCCGGCCGTCGAGCCAGAGCGGCTGCCAGTGGGCGCCCGGTTCCCCGGGGCGCGGCGCCGGCCCTTCCAGGCGGAAGCGCCAGTAGCGGCCGTCGGCCCCACGCCAGAGCAGGACGGCGGAGAGCGGCAGCGTCCAGGCCGTCGCCTCGGGCGGCGTCGTCACGCCCTGCTCCGGGCTTCGCTCCCGGCCCGCCGGGGCCGCCCCGTCCCTCCGGCGGAGCCGTGCCGACCTCCCTCCCGCCGCCAGCACCCAGCCGGCGCCGAGCTCCTCGCGTCCGCGGCCGCGGAGGACCGCCCGGCGCGCCGCCTCCACCCTGAGGAAGTCCAGCTGCCGGGGAGGCGAGCCGGCCAGCAGGCGGAGGAGCCGCCGCTGGGCGGCCGGGGGCAGGTGCCGGAAACGGCGCCGGTCCAGGCTGCCGTCCGGAAGCCGCACCTCCGGGAGGAGCGCGCGGGTCAGCTCGTCGAGCCAGGCTTCCTCGTCGGTGAGGAGTTCCGCCAGGTTCCAGAGGCGGCGGCGGAGGCCGGGCGCGTATCGTTCCATCTCCGGCAGGAGCCGGAGGCGGAGGCGGTTCCGGAAGAAGGCGGGGTCGGCGTTGCTCGCGTCCTCCCGCGGCCGGATACCCGCCGCCTGGCAGTACGCGCGGGTCTCCTCGCGGCGGAAGGCGAGGAGCGGCCGGACGAAGGGCGGTCGCACCCAGGCCATCGCCGCCAGGCCCCGCCGGCCCGAGCCGCGGAGGAGGCGCATCAGCACCGTCTCCACCCGGTCGTCCGCCTGGTGGCCGAGGGCCACCCGCTCGGCTCCCAGGCGGAGCGCCTCTTCCTCCAGGGCGCGGAGGCGGAGATGGCGACCGGCGCTCTCGACCGACCAGCCGGGGCGGCTGGCCAGGGAGGGGACGTCCACTCTCCGGACCTCCAGGGGGACGCGGCGGGCGGCGGCGAGTTCGGCGCAGAAGCGGGCCTCCTCGGGCGCCTGCGGTCGGAGGCCGTGGTCGACGTAGAGCGCGTGGAGCCGGAGCGGCCAGATCTCCCGGACCGCCGCCAGCGCGTCCAGCAGCGCCGAGGAGTCCGGGCCGCCCGAGAGCGCCACCAGCACGCGCTGGTGCGGGCCGAAGAGGTGACGGGCCAAGGCTTCCTCGGCCAGCCGGCGGCGGAAGCCGTCCACCGTCTGCTTCTCGCCGGAAGCTTCCACGGTCGATCCCCCGGGTCGAGTATAGACGGGACGGCCGGGAGGCCGCCCCGTCCCGGCGGGGCCGTGCGTTCAGCACTCGGGCAGGAGGCGGACGGTCACCACCGTCATGTCGTCCTTCGGCTCCCCGCCGCAGGCCGCCAGCGCCAGCGCCAGCAGGCGGTCGGCCGCCTCCTGGGGCTCCCGGGGCAGCGGGCGGCGAAGGAGCTGCCGGAGGCGGGTCACGCCCTCTGCCCCCACGCCGAGGGCGGAGAGGAGGCCGTCCGTCGCCACAATCAGCAGGTCGCCCGCTTCGAGCGGGCGTTCCAGCGGCGTGGGGCGCGGGAAATCCGGCGCGCCCAGGGGCGGCCCCTGCTGGACCAGCACCTCCACGTCGCCTCCCCGCAGCAGGAAGCTCGGCGGCGCACCGGCCTTGATGGACTCCAGGCGGGCGCGGCGCAGGTCGAGGAGGACCAGGTCCAAAGCGGCCACGCTCTCCCGCGGGGTGCGCAGGGTGAAGAGGGCGCTGGCGGTCTCCACCGCCACCGCCGGCGGGAAGTGAGCGGCCAGGAGCCGCCCCAGCAGCTCGAGCACCGCCTCTCCCTCGCGGGCCGCCGCCAGCCCGCTGCCCATGCCGTCGCTGAGGAGGAGGGCGATCCGGTCGCCTTCCAGCGATTGAGCCGCGTGCCGGTCGCCGCTGGGCGCGCCCTCCCGGGCCGGCCAGCTGGCCGCGCCGATGGCGCAGCCCAGGACCGGCTCCGCCGCCGTCCAGGCCCTGGTCTCCACCGCGGCTGCCGCCTCCTCGGCCAGGGCTCCCACCACCTTGGCCACACCGGTGATCTGGCTGGCCAGGAGGAAGCGACCCTGCTCCAGCCGTCTCGCCGCCACGTGCTCGCCCCGCCGGCGCGCCAGCCATCGCTCCACCGCCGCACGCACGGCCGGCGGCCGGAGACAGCGCGGCGGCCGCCAGGCCTCCGGCAGCGCCGCTTCCTCGCCGGCCTCTTCGAGAAGCGCGGCCAGGTCCGACAGCTCGCGCCGGCGCCGCACCAGGCGGCGCTCCCAGCACTCCTGGAAGGCCGGGCAACCCTGGCAGGGGCCGCCCGTCACCTGCCCGATCAGCTCCTCCATCTCCGGCGGGCCCGCCGGTTTCGGCCGCCCCACCGGCATCTCCACCCGCCGGGCCACGTCCTCCAGGAGGAGCGAGAGCTGCGCCAGGCGCCGCGTCGTCCCCGGACCGGGATCGCCAGGCCGTGGCAGGCTCGCCGCGATCCAGTCGAGCCAGCGGGCGGGCAGCACCAGGAAGAGAAGCGCACCCCCCGCCTCCCCCAGGAGGAGCGACCCCGTCAACGCCTCCGGCACGCCGGCGCCGGCCATGGGCGCCCCGCCGTAGGCGAGGATCACCGCGGCCGCCCCGGCGGCCATGCCCAGGGCCGCGGCGCCGCGCCCCAGGCGCGCCGCCGCGCCGGCCAGGTAGCCCCCCAGCGCCAGGGAGGCGGCCGCGACCGGCTCGCCCGCGCTCAAGGCCAGGAGCGTCCCCGCCACCGCCCCCGCCGCGGCGCCGGCGCCCGCCCCGGCTCGCGTCCCCAGCGAGAGGACGGCCAGGGCCATGGGTACCGGCTGCAGCGCCACGGGTCCCAGCGCCAGGCCGCGCAGTCCGGCGGCGGCCGCACCCGCCAGGAAGGCGACCGGGAGGAGGTCGGTCCAGCGTTCGATCGCCTCCCGCCGGACCAGCGCCCGCTCGCCCAGGAAGACCAGCGAGCCGCCCAGAGCGGCCGAGGGCAGCGAGACAGCCAGCAGCCAGCGGGCGTCGCGGCCCGCGAGCATGACGGCGCTGGCGGCCAGCGCGGCGACCGCGGCAGCCCCGGCACGGCCCCTGCCCCGCCGGCTCCAGGGGAGCCAGAGCAGTTCCAGAACCGCCGACCCCGCGAGGAAGCCGACGGCGCCCCTGGGCCCGCCGGCGCTGAAGCCGCCCGCCGCGCCGGCGACCAGCGCCAGCAGGCGGACGGCCGGGGTGGCGCCGCGGCCGAGCAGGAGCGCGTACCAGCCGGCACCGAAGCCGCCGAGCGAGCCGAGAAGCGCCGCCCGGGCGTAGAGGGCGGTCGAGGCGGCGGCCAGCCAAGGGGTGGCCCGCCGGGCGACGTCCGGCAGGCTCGTCCACCGCTCTCGCATGGCATCCCCTCCCTGCCCCTCGGCAAGTGCGCGCCGGCCATTCTAGCCGCTGCACGGCCGGGTGCCTGTCGACTCCGGCCAAGCTTCCCCCGCGCGCCCCGCGCCTTCTCGCGACGCTTCGACCCGGAGGCGCCGCGCGGCGGCCCGCGGGGACATGCCGGGCGCCTCCCTCATAGCCTGCAAGGGAGGCCCGAACCCCGGTGCGGGCCGGAAAGGGGAGATGATGGCTCTTGCCACGCCACGAGACGAGTCGCTCCCGCGTCCCTGCCGCTCCCCAGCAGCAGGTGGGGGCACAGGGGGCCAGGGTACCGCCCGGCGGCGGTCTGGAAGCGATGCTGGACGAGGCGATCCGTGACGAAGAGGCGGCCGCGCGCATGTACGGCCAGATGGCACGGATGGTGCGGGAGGCGGCCGACGCCGACATCCTCTGGTCGATCCGGCAGGATGAGCTGAAGCATCGCGAACTGCTCCTCCACATGCGCCGGCGTCTCTCCGGCTGAACCGGCCGGGCCTCCCGGAGGAACCGCCCGGGGGCCCGTCGTTTCTACCTGGCGGTAGGAAGGGGGCGGTGCAGCCTCGGCCGAAGGTGAGCCGGCGCGAGGAGGGTGGCGGTCTTGAGCGAGACGGGCGACACGCGCACCCGGTTTCCCCGGGTGGTGGTCACCGGTCTGGGGGCTTTGACCAGCCTCGGGCTGGACGTGGAAAGCAGCTGGCAGGCCCTTCTTCACGGGCGATCCGGGGTGGCGCCCATCACCTCCTTCGACGCCTCCGCGCTGCCGGTGCGCTTCGCCGGCGAGGTGAAGGGTTTCGACCCCCTGCTCTACATGGATCGGCGGACCGCGCGGCGCACGGGGCGCTTCGCCCAGCTGGCGCTGGCCGCGGCGCGCCAGGCGCTGGCCTCGGCCGGCCTCGATCCGGCTCCCGACGAGACCGGCGTCGCGATCGCCACCTCGGGCGGCATCTGGGAGACCGGCGTGCAGGAGCGCCGGCTCGAAGAACGGGGTGCGCACGGCGTCGACCCCCTGCTGGTCCCCAAGGTGGGGGCGCACATGGCCGCCGCTCGCATCGGCCTCGAGCTGGGTCTGCGCGGCCCCAACACGACTGTCAACTCGGCCTGCGCCAGCGGCGCCGACGCCGTCGGCCAGGCCTTCAACCTGATCCGGCTGGGACACGCGCAGGTGATGCTGGCCGGCGGCTCGGACACCACCGTCGCGCCCCTGGCCATCGCGGCGCTGGCCCGCCTCGGTGCGCTCAGCCGGAGGAACGAGGAGCCCGAGCGGGCCTCCCGCCCCTTTGACGCTCGCCGCGACGGCTTCGTCCTGGCGGAAGGCGCGGGGATCCTGGTCCTGGAGAACGAGGAGCACGCGCGGCGACGGGGCGCGCCCGTCCTGGCCGAGCTGGCCGGTGCGGGCTGGTCCTTCGACGCCACCGACGACACGGCCCCCGATCCCGACGGGCAGGCGCTGGCCATGCGCCGCGCCCTGGCCGACGCCGGCACCGATCCGGAGGAGGTCGGCTTCGTCAAGGCGCACGGCACCTCCACGCCGCTCAACGACGTCGCCGAGAGCCGCGCCATCCACGCCGTCTTCGGCCGCCACGCCCGGCGGCTGCCGGTCACCTCGTTCAAGGGGGCCATGGGCCACGCCGCCTGCGCCGCGGGCGCCGTGGAGGCGGTCTTCACCGTCCTGAGCCTGGCGCGCGGCCTGGTGCCGCCCACCGCCAACTACGAGCAGCCCGATCCCGAGTGCGACCTGTCCGTGGTGGCCGGGCGCCCGCTGGAGAGCGCCGCGCGCGCCGCCCTGGCCAACGCCTTCGGCCTGGGCGGCCAGAACGTCAGCCTCCTCTTCCGCCGCTTCCCCGGCGACTCCTGAGGCCGCCGCCAAGCCCCAAGCCGCCGCCGCACGCCGGGGCCCCGGGTCGGAGGACCCGGGGCCCCGGCGCCGCGGGCTAGGCCCCCGCTCAGGCCCGCACCTTCGGCCGCGTCAGCAACCCCTGCGGCCCGCGGATCACCACGTGCGCCCCCTCCGGCGCGCTCTCGCCCTCCCCGGGGAGGTCGACCGTCAGGGTGGCGGGCGGCTGCAGCCGGCCCTGGCTGATCCAGGCGTCCACGTCCACCAGCTGGTCCGTGATCTCGCGCTCCACCACGCGCCCCATCTGGCGGGCACCGGTCTCGGGCGCCGTTCCCAGCTGGACCAGCTTCTCCACCGCCTCCGGGGTCACCTCGAGCCGGAGGCCCGGGTAGCGCTCGGCGAGCCGCTCGCTCAGGCGCCGGACGAACTTCTCGGCCACCCTCCGGTACTCCTCGGGCCCGAGGTCGTGGAAGACGACGATGGCATCCAGGCGGCCGAGGAACTCCGGCCGGAAGGAGCGGCGCAGCGCCCGCATCGCCCGCTCCTGGCGGTCGAGCTCCGCCTGCGCCCGGTCGCCGCGGAACCCGATGGTCTCCCGCGCCAGCTCCTCGCTCCCCACGTTGGAGGTGAAGATCAGGAAGGCATGGGAGGCGTCGGCGGTATGCCCGTTGGCTCCCGTGATCCGCCCCTCCGCCATCATCTGCAGGAAGGCGTTGAAGATGTCGGGGTGCGCCTTCTCCGCCTCGTCGAAGAGGAGGACCGAGTACGGGTGCTCCTTCAGCGCCTTGACCAGCCGGCCTTCCTCGCCGTAACCGACGTAGCCGGGCGGGCTGCCGAGAAGCCGGGAGATGGTGTGCGGCT